>JAFRAF010000139.1 GCA_017405545.1 Oscillospiraceae bacterium
CATCTCGCCAAAGCGCTGGCCGCCAAACTGGGCCTTACCGCCCAGCGGCTGCTGCGTGACAAGACTGTAGGGGCCGGTGGAGCGGGCGTGGATCTTGTCGTCCACCAGATGGTGCAGCTTCAGGAAGTACACATAGCCCACGGTGACCGGGTTGTCAAAGGGATCGCCGGTGCGTCCGTCATAGAGGACGCTCTTGCCGTCGGCCAGGCGGAGTTTGTTTTCATCCCTGGCTGTGCGGACGAACTGCTCGTCGGCGGCCTCTTCCTCGGTCAGAGGTCTGTATTCGCCGGGATTTTCCTCCATATAGAGGGTCTTGCCCGCGATGATCTCGTTGGGCAGGATCTCCCTGTACAGGCCCGCCTTGGCCAGATATTCCATGATATCGCGCTCGTTTGCGCCGTTGAATATGGGTGTGGCGACTCTCCAGCCCAGGGCCTGGGCTGCGTAGCCCAGATGGACCTCCAGGACCTGTCCGATGTTCATACGGGAGGGCACGCCCAGAGGGTTCAGGACTATGTCGAGGGGAGTGCCGTCGGGGAGGTAGGGCATATCTTCCTTGGGAAGTATGCGGGATACAACGCCCTTGTTTCCGTGGCGGCCGGCCATCTTGTCGCCCACGCTTATCTTGCGCTTCTGTGCGATATAGACTCTGACCACCATGTTAACGCTGGGATTGAGCTCGTCGCCGTTTTCTCTGGTGAAAACTTTAACGTCGACAACTATACCGCTCTCGCCGTGGGGAACCTTGAGGGAGGTGTCGCGGACCTCGCGGGCCTTCTCTCCGAATATGGCCCGGAGCAGACGCTCCTCGGCGGTCAGGTCGGTCTCGCCCTTGGGGGTGACCTTGCCGACAAGGATGTCGCCGGCATTGACCTCGGCGCCCACCATGATGATGCCGCGCTCGTCCAGATATTTGAGGGCGTCCTCGCCAACGCCGGGTATGTCACGGGTGATCTCCTCGGGGCCCAGCTTGGTGTCACGGGCGTCTATCTCGTGCTCCTCGATATGGATGGATGTGAAAACATCCTCCATGGCGAGGCGCTCGTTTATCAGTATGGCGTCCTCGTAGTTATAACCCTCCCAGGTCATGAAGCCTACGAGTATGTTCTTGCCCAGGGCTATCTCGCCCTGAGATGTGGAGGGACCGTCCGCCAGCACGGTGCCCTTTTCCACCCGCTCGCCCCTGTTCACGACGGGGCGCTGATTCATGCAGGTGCCCTGATTGGAGCGGGAGAACTTGGTCAGATGATAGTTCTTTGTGCCGATGCCGTCGTAGCGGACCTTAACATCGGTGGCGCTGACTTCCTCAACGACGCCGTCTGCCTCAGCGCAGACGACCACCTCGGAATCCACGGCGCACTTGTGCTCGATGCCCGTTGCCACGATGGGGGCGTCGGTGGTCAGCAGGGGAACGGCCTGACGCTGCATGTTGGCGCCCATGAGGGCGCGGTTGGCGTCGTCGTTCTCCAGGAAGGGTATCATGGCAGTGGCCACGGATACCATCATTCTGGGGGATATATCCACATAGTCGACTCTGTCTCTGTCGACCTCGATGATCTCGTCCCTGTGGCGGCAGGTGATACGCTGATTGATAAGGCAGCCGTCCTCATCCACGGGCTCGGTGGCCTGGGCGACGATATAGCGGTCCTCCATGTCGGCGGTCAGGTAGTCCACCTGATCCGTGACACGGCAGGTGCCCTTTTCCACCTTGCGGTAGGGGGCGATGAGGAATCCGTATTCGTTGACCTTGGCGTAGGATGCCAGATATGATATAAGGCCGATGTTGGGGCCTTCAGGGGTCTCTACGGGACACATGCGGCCGTAATGG
>JAFRAF010000140.1 GCA_017405545.1 Oscillospiraceae bacterium
AAGTCATCTTTACCATTATTTATACCTCACCTCTATAGAATTAGCGTGGGCATTCAGGCCCTCGGCTTTTGCTATTCTTACTATATCCTCAGCTACATCGGCCAGGCCGCTCTCTGTATACTCTATGACGCTCATGGCCTTGACAAAGCTCTCGGATGACAGGGGGGAGAAGAATCTCGCTGTCCCGGCGGTGGGAAGCACATGGCATGGGCCCGCCATATAGTCACCCAGCGGTTCCGGAGATGAGCCGCCCAGGAACACTGCTCCTGCATTTCGCACCAGGGGCAGATACTCAGTGGCATTTTCCACCATGAGCTCCACATGCTCGGGGGCTATCTCATTGGCGAGACCGCAGGCGTCCTGAATGCTGTTGCACACAACTATCGCACCGTAGCCCGCAAGCGAGGCCCTGATTATTTCGCTTCTGTCCAGATATGCCGTCTGCCGTTCCAGCTCCGCGTCCACGGCTTTCGCAAGCTCCATGGAGTCTGTCAGCAGCACGGCGCAGGCCAAGGGGTCATGCTCGGCCTGGCTGAGCATGTCCGCGGCGGCGTGTACCGGGTCTGCCCGGCCGTCCGCAACCACAACTATCTCAGAGGGGCCCGCGACCATGTCTATGTCCACTTTGCCGAAGGCCAGCCGCTTTGCCGTGGCCACATAGGCGTTGCCCGGCCCGGCCAGCTTGTCCACTCTGGGGATGAAGCCCGCGCCGAACGTCAGCGCCGCTATGGCGGGCATGCCGCCTACGGCTATCACCCGGTCGGCCCCCGCTATCTTCACGGCGGCCATGACCTTTGCGCTGAGATTCTTTGTGGGCGGCGTGACCACAACCACTTCACCGACGCCCGCGGCCTTGGCGGGTATGATAGTCATCAGCGCAGTGGAGGGATACGTGGCCTGTCCCCCGGGCACATAGAGGCCTACGCGGTCCAGTGGACGCACTACACGGCCCACCCGGCCGCCAGGCACCTCCCAGATATCCGACTTGGGCACCAAGCGCTTCTGATAGTCCATAATGTTCTCCGCCGCCCTCTCAAGGGCGCGGCAGAGCTCCTTCGGGCAACGGTCAGCCGCTCTGTCCAAGTCAGCCTTACTCAGCTCATAGGGCTCAACTCCGTCAAATTTCAAAGAGTATTCCTTTACCGCCTCATATCCGCGGAGGCGCACATCCTCAAGTATCGCCGCAGCGACTCTCTCCGTCTCCGCGTTTATTCCGTCGGAACGACCTCTCAGGTTCTGTACCAGCTGAACAAAGCTGTCAGCGCTGACTTCCCTTATCTCCAGCATATATCTCTCCGTTCCTCCGCCGCAGTAAACAGGTAAAAGGAAACACCGGCAGCGGAATCGCTGTTTCACCTGTATGCGCTATCTGTATATATGTGCGGCGCCGTTATTGAGCGCCGGTTTTACACTACACTACGCCGTATATTTTGAGCAGCAGCAATATTGCCACTATCGCTCCGCAGACCGCAATAATGGCGGTCTTTTTTCGCTTCTTTTTCTTCTCCTCAACAGCCCCGGGGGGATTATAACGCACCATGGGGGAGATATCACGTGAATTGCGCTGTCCTTCCTCCCACTTGATCTCCCTGATGGCTCTCGCCATAGCTACGGTCTTCCGGGGGGCTTTGGGCTCCCTTATCCCCGGGCCGTTCAGCTCGGCGAGCATCTCTCCCGCTGTCTGATATCTCAGGGCGGACTTCTCCGACATGGCCCGGACGATTATCTCAATCAGCTTTCTGTCGGCCCTCTTTTCGCCGGTCTTGCTGTATATCCAGGCCATTATCCGGCCCAGGGAGTATATATCCGAGACCATATCTATACGGCCCTCCGGCGGCTCAAATACCGGGGACTCCGGGCTCACAAGCCGGTCATCCACGTTTTTAAGGCAGCGCCTCAGGCCGAAGTCGCAGAGGATAAAATCGCCGCTGTCGAGCATCATTATATTGCCCGGACGCACGTCGCCGTGCACGAGTCCCGCGTCCTCGCATGCCTTTAGGGCGCTGCAGATATCCCTGCCCAGTCTCAGCACATCATCCCTCGTCGGTACATTCTTCTCGAAATACTCGTCCATGGGCATGAATACGCCTGTGCGGGTTATTACACGCAGGCCGTCCACGGTCTCAATGAATTTCAGGTCGTCGGCCGGGGCCAGGTGCAGAGATTTGACCTTCCTGTAGTCCTCCAGCTCGGCCCTGATGCAGCGTTCCAGCTCTTTTATCTCCTCCCCGGTGAGGGACATGCCCTCCGGCGGAAGTATCAGCTCTCTGACCGCTGTATATATGGGCTTATCCTTCAGGAAGCCTTTGGCGAGATACACATCACCCAGGGTGCCGCTGCCGAACTGTCCCAGCAGCTCCCAGCCCTTCCAAAGGGATTGCAGTTGTGAATTTGTCATAGGGTCTCCCCTTCCTCATTACATGCCAAACAGGGATATCTGGCTCGTGTCCGGCAGATCTCTGAGCGCGCCCAGAGCCCTTAGCTGCTCTATATGGGCCTTGGACACCTTGGAGCAGGCGTTGGAAAGATCCTCAACGGAGACAAAGTCCGTCTTCTTCCGTCCCTCTGCCAGGTCGTACGCGGCGGACTCGCCCAGTCCGCTGACCGCCACGAAGGGCGGCCGAAGCATGTTTTCACCCACTATGTTGAACTTGACCGGGTCAGACTCCCACAGGTCCATGGGGGCGAAGTCAAAGCCCCTGGAGTAGAACTCATAACATGCCTCAAGGGTGGTTATAAGGCCCTCCTCCTTGTCGCTTATGTCGGGGTTGGCCCTGAGCTCCCTGATTTTTGCCGCCACCTTGTCCCTGCCCGCAATCATTATCGACGCGTCAAAGCTGTCCTTCTGGCTGCGGCGGTAAAAATACGCCGAATAAAAGGCCAGTGGTCTGTGCACCTTGAACCAGGCTATCCTGAAGGCCATGGTCACATAGGCCACCGCGTGGGCCTTCGGGAACAGGTACTGTATGCGCCGGCATGACTCTATATACCACTCGGGTATGCCCCGGGCCTGCATGTCCTCTACTATGCCCTCCGGCCAGGGCTTGCCCTTGTGTATGGCGCCCTTTCGGACCGCCTCCATGAATTTGAAGGATTTCTCCGGGTCTATACCCGCGGAGATAAGGTTCAGCATGATGTCGTCACGGCAGCAGACGCACTCCTTTACCGTGGCCGTGCCCGAGACTACTATGTCCCTTATATTCCCCGCCCACACGTCCGTGCCGTGGGACAGGCCCGCCAGACGGACAAGCGTATCAAACTGTGTGGGCTGTGTCTCCACCAGCATGCCCCTTGTGAAGCCCGTGCCGAACTCGGGTATGCCTATGGTGCCCGTCTTCCCTATAACGGGGTCGTCGTCGGGCAGGCCCAGGGGCGCCGGAGATTTGAATATGGCCATTGTCTCCGCATCGTCCAGGGGAATCTCCCGGGCATTTAAGCCGGTCATATCCTCCAGCATCCTGATCATCGTGGGGTCATCGTGCCCCAGCTCGTCCAGCTTGAGAAGATTGTCCTCCATGCAGTGATACTCGAAGTGTGTGGTGATGATATCGCTGTTGGGGTCGTCCGCCGGGTGCTGGGCAGGGCAGAAGTCGTATATCTCCAGATCCTGGGGTATGACAACAAGGCCTCCCGGGTGGTGGCCCGTGGTG
>JAFRAF010000141.1 GCA_017405545.1 Oscillospiraceae bacterium
CTTTCACCAGCAGCTTGCGCGGGTTGATAACCCTGCTCTCGGCATCTGCCAGAGACAGCCGTACGCACATCCCTGTATGCTCAGCCAACTCAACAGACTCAGCCCCTATCTCAAAGGGTATCTCGGTGTTCAGACACTGGGCGGTCCCGCCCCCCTCCGGGATGTATATGACATTCGCGGAGACTGCGCCGCTGACCTTGGCCTTACCCTCCTCAAGTGTTTTCCCCCTCAGCAGCGCGACAGCGCCGGTGTCCAGCAGCTGCAGCACATCCGGCTGTGAGTCAGGTACGATAAGCTCAGCGCTGACTTCCGCTGCGGTGATCTTGCGGCAGACAGTCCTGGCGAACTGCACACCGACTTTTTCCAGGTTCAAATCCATAAACCTTCGCTCCTTAACACAGTATATTGATAATATACTGGCCGCCGGTCCGGATTATGCAGACTTGACCCCAAGCAGGAGCTTCAATACTCCGGAAAAAAATCTGGGCGGTCTGACAAGCACCACTTTCACCATATCACCCCCTCACCGTCTGATCATTGCCATACCCGCAATCATAAGCACCGCACCGAGAAGACACCACATAAAGCCGGACGGCAGCAGTACGGCAAGGATTATGACAATTCCTCCGCATAGCATAATAAGCCCCAGCGGACACATTGACCGTTTCACAGCAGATCACCGCCCTTCAATGCACCGTAGCTGTTACCATAGTATTCAGGTCGGGCATGTACTGTGAACGGAATAGCGTTCAGGCAGCCAACTCATAGTCGCATAAATACCTCCGGACACAAAAAGAGCACAGCCTGTACTCGCTGCGCTCTTTTATTTATATGTCGGGATTTAAAGCTGAAATGCGGCGTTTATACGGAAAAATGTGTCCCGCTTGGCTTTATCTCTGCTCAGGGCTCTTTATTTCCCACTTCTTTACCTGTCTGAGCTGTTCGTAAAGCTTTACATAGCTGGAATGCCTTGACGGGTGTATCTTTCCCTCGCGCAGGGCCTCCAGCACGGCGCATCCCTTTTCCTTCACATGGGCGCAGTCCAGAAACTGACACTTATCCCTATAGGGCGTGAACTCTCTGAAGGCATACTGGAGCTTATCCGCCGTGACCGACTCCATCAGCTCCGGGTCAAATGCGGAAAAGCCGGGCGTATCGGCGATGACGGCGCCGTTAGCCAGCCTGTAAAGCTCTGTGTGCCTGGTGGTGTGCCGGCCTCTGCCCAGCTTATCGCTCACATCGCCCACCTGAATGTGAAAGCCGCTGTCAAGGGCGTTCAGTATACTGGACTTGCCGACTCCGGAGTTGCCGGTAAATACGCAGCTGCTGCCCGCCACGGTGCGGGATAGCTCGTCTATGCCCTGACCCGTCTCGGCACTGACCCTGATCGTTTTATAGCCCGCCCCGGAGTATATCTCAAACAGCTCGTCGCCCGGATCCAGATCGCATTTGTTGATGACTATCACGGGCTCACAGTCATTGAGCTCGGCTATGGCGGCTATGCGGTCTATAAGGAAAGGCACGGTCACCGGCACTGCCCGGGACGCGATTATCACCATCATATCCATGTTGGCTATGGGCGGACGAATAAAGGAATTGCGCCGGGGAAGTATGCTTTTTATTACGCCCTCATCGTTCTGACCGCGCTCGAATTCCACCATATCCCCCACAAGGGGCTGTATATTGTCAAAACGAAAACGACCCCGCGCCCTGCACCGGATCGTTTCATCAGCGGCTTCTACATAGTAGAAGCCGCTGAGCGCTTTATAGATAAGGCCTTTATTCATTGTTCTGTTCTGCGGTCCCGCCGCCTTCCGAATTCTCAGTATCGCCGGAAACTCTGCCCTGGTAATCTATATACGGGTCGCTTGAGGGATCATAGAGCGGGTCGTCGCCATCCTCCTCGTTGTCGTGATTATCCGGATCCTGATTATGGTTATCGCCGTTGTTATTGGTACTGCTGTTGTCATTATTGTTATCGGTATTCGTATTTGAGTTGTCGGTATTGTTGTTTACCGGCGGCGCCTCATAGGGCTCAGCGCCCAAGGAGACGTGGATGGTTATCTCCGTGTGTATGGGGACCTCGCTTCCAGCGTCATGGCTCTGGGCGATGACCTCGCCCTCGTCATACTCGGAGGAATACACATACTTGGACTCGTAGGACAGATTTGCGTCCTGCAGCTTCTCGATGGCCCTAGACTCGGAGAATCCCACAAGCGCGGGAACCTCGACAATGTTCTCATCCGGTCCGCCGGAATAAGTGAGGTATATGGTGCCTCCCTGAACAAGGGCGGTATCCGCGTCGGGGTACTGCTGGATAACATAGCCCGCGGTTACCTCCTTATTGGGCTGGACCTCAAGCTTTATGTTGAGCCCCAGCTCATATCCCTCAAGCACCGTGACCGCCTCCCGGTAGTCCTTGTTGATGAAGTTGGGCATGTACTTGACTTCCTTGCCCATGGAGACCGTGAGCAGGATGTCTATCTTGTTGGCCTGTACGGTCATCTGGCGTTCGGGGGTGATATCCTGATCTATTATCCTGCCCTCTTCATACTCGTCGCTGTACACATAGTCTGGGTTGAGATTGAAGTACTTTGTGTATTCTTCATTATTCTTGACTTCGTCATACAGCATATTGTGGAAATCGGGAACCTCCACGCGCTCCTCGCTGGGATCGAACATGTCCTTGAGCATGAAGTTCCACATGAACACGAACAGGGCTATAAGGAACACGAGTACGCAGAGTATGCCGATGAGCATAGTCAGCTTTCTGGAGCGCTGTCTGCTCCTGTAGGGGTCGTTGCTCCTCTTGACGGAGAAGCGTTTATCCTCCTCATCATCGTCCTCTCTCCGCCGCTC
>JAFRAF010000142.1 GCA_017405545.1 Oscillospiraceae bacterium
ATGTCATCCTCGGGGTCGTCTATGCCGTCGAGGAGCATGAGGGCCTTGGCCAGATTCTGCCTGTAAAGGCGCACAAAGGTCTTGCGGACGCCCTCGGCCATGCCGTAGTCGAAGTTGACTATGCTCTGTCCGCCGTGCTGGTCGTTCTGGTTGGACTGTATGGCTATACATGCCAGCGCCGAGTATGAGAGAATGTCATTGGGCTCCCTCAGAGTACCGTGCCCCGTGGAGAAGCCGCCCTTGAAGAGCTTGATTATGTCGATTTGCGTGCAGGTGGTGGTTAGGGTGAGGAAGTCCAGATCATGGATGTGGATGTCGCCCTCCGTGTGGGCCTTTGCGTGGTCCGGGTTGAGCACGAACATGTTGTAGAACTGCTTTGCACCCTCGGAGCCGTATTTGAGCATAACGCCCATGGCGGTATCGCCGTCTATATTCGCGTTTTCGCGCTTGACGTCGGAGTCCCTGGCATCAGCAAAGGTGATCTCCTCGTAGGTCTGCATGAGGCGTGTGTTCATCTCGCGGACCCTGTTGCGCTCGTTCCTGTAGAGGATGTAGGCCTTTGCCGTGGTCACATAGCCGTTGTCCATAAGGACCTTCTCGACTATATCCTGTATGTGCTCAACGTCGGGCAGCTCGATGCCCTCCAGCTCCAGTATGGATATGACCTCATTGGCAAGCGCCTCGGACACCTCGCGGTTTTCGGGCCTGTAGGTGGCGGTGAAGGCTTTTGATATCGCCGCCGCGATTTTTTCTGTATCAAAGTCAACAACACGTCCGTCGCGCTTTTTAATTGATGTGAATGGCATAATGGGACCCCCGTGTAACGTAGTATCGGATTTACATATTCACTCCATATGATAAAACACAATATATTGTGCTTTGCCGCTTTCGAGTACCACTAATAATACAACACATGGGATGGACTGTCAAGGAAAGAGTCAACTTTAATTTTTTTTCGGCAGAATGGACACAAAAGGCCTTTTTCATGCCGCCGTATCAGCGTAAAAATAGGAAGATTTGACAATTATTTTAACACACGGACAAAAAAAGCGGCTGAGTACAGACTTAGCGGGACAGTATTAAAAATGCATTTAAACACAAGATATTGTGCTTAAATGCAAAAACAGCCCTCCGGCCACAATATAGGCGGACGGAGAGCTGTTGCGCTGTATTCTGTTATCAGCCCTGCTTTAACTCATAGTTCCCGGCTGTGGCGACCATGACGGCCTTTATGGTATGCATGCGGTTTTCCGCCTCGTCAAAGACCACGCTGTGCTTTGAGCGGAAGACCTCGTCGGTGACCTCCATCTCGCTGAGTCCGAATTTTTCATATATCTCCCGGCCGGTAGAGGTCTCCAGATCGTGGAAGGCGGGCAGACAGTGGAGGAATATAACATCGGGATTGCCGGTGCGCTTTATCATGTCCATGGTGACCTGATAGGGGCTGAGCTGCTCTATGCGCTCGGCGAATTTGTCCTCCTCGCCCATGGAGACCCAGACGTCCGTGTAGAGCGCGTCGGCCCCCTCGACAATTGACATGTCGCTGGAGAACTCTATCTTTGCGCCGGTCGTCTCGGCCAGCTTTCGCATCTCGGCGGTGAGCGCCTCGTCCGGCCACAGCTCTTTGGGGGAAAAGGCGCCGAAGCTTAGGCCCATCTTGGCGGAGCCTATCATAAGGGAGTTGCCCATATTGTTCCTTGCATCCCCGCAGTAGACCAGCTTTATCTGATTGAGGGGCTTGTCAAAATGCTCCTCAATGGTGAGGAAGTCCGCAAGTATCTGTGTGGGATGATACATGTCGGTCAGGCCGTTCCAAACGGGTATGCCGGAGTGTTTTGCCAGAGCTTCCACAGTCTCCTGCTTGAAGCCGCGGAACTCGATGCCGTCATAGAAACGACCCAGAACCTTTGCCGTGTCCTCAATGGATTCCTTCTTGCCGATCTGGCTGTTGGTGAGGAAGGTGACATGGGCGCCCTCGTCAAAGCAGGCGACCTCGAATGAGCAGCGGGTCCGGGTTGAGGTCTTCTCGAACAGGAGCACGATATTCTTTCCGTCCAGGGCCATGGTGCGTATGCCGGTCTTTTTCTTCGCCTTCAGATCGTGGGCGAGGTCTAAGAGATAGCGTATCTCCTCCGGGCTATAATCCCTGAGTGTGAGAAATGAACGTCCTTTAAGATTCACTGACATCTTCTTGTTCCTCCTTTAACTGCCGGACAAGCTCGTCGGCGAAGGCCCTGGCCCTGGCCTCTTTCCCGCTGTCCATAAACGTGGTATTGTAGCCCGTGTGCCGCTCTGCCAGCATGCCTGAGTATTTGGGGGCGGAGTGCTTGCAGCAGCGCTTTACGCCCTCCTCCCACAGGCCGGTCCCGTTTTCCAGTGGGTAGCCGCAGGTGGTGACTATGGCCACTTTTCGGCCCTTTATAAGAGGCGGCCCCTTTTTCTCGCCGTAGAACTTGTTGCAGCCGTATACCAGATCGCTGATAATTTAATAATTATACATCAATTTATCGGCTTTGACAATAGAGGCAGTTGAATTTATTTCAACTGCGTGCTACAATACACTAAACAATAGCAATAAAAACATACGGATAATACATACAGGCCAATAAATGTATACAGGAGGTATAGAAATGACACCGAAACAGATTAGGTACTCCAAGTCAGGCCCCGCCGTGGTCGAGGCCCTTAAAAAGCGCCACTTTGAGGCATGGTATGTGGACACCGCGGCGGAGGCGGTGAAAAAAGCCCTTGAGCTCATCCCCGCGGAAGATGTTGTGTCATGGGGCGGCTCCACGACCATCGATGAGATCGGGCTGAAGGACAAGCTTCGCGAGCGCGGCAACCCCCTCATTGACAGGGACAGCGTGGACACTCCGGCGGAAAAGGCCGAGCTGATGCGCCGTGGCCTTACCTGCGACACCTTTATCATGAGCTCCAACGCTGTGACAGAGGACGGTCAGCTCTTCAACATCGACGGCAACGGCAACCGGGTGGCGGCCATGATCTTCGGGCCCAAAAGTGTAGTTGTTGTGGCCGGCATGAACAAGGTCGTGAAGACCATTCAGGACGCTTACACAAGAGTCAGGACCATCGTAGCGCCCACGAACGCCCAGTGCTTCCAGGGCAGCAAGACCCCCTGCGCACAGTGCGGACAGTGCGGCGACTGCCTCAGCCCCGACAGCATATGCGCCTACATGGTAGCCACCAGGATATGCAGGCCGGCAGGGAAGATCAAGGTCATCCTTGTGGGCGAGGATCTGGGCATGTAGAGCCTTGATCGCGTGGATTCACGGCTGAGACAGCATAAGAAATCGAACGTTTTCCGGCGCCGCGGCAATAATGCTGCGGCGCTGTTTTATGCTGTTGCTTTTTGACAAAAGCCGTGTTATACTTAGCATGGTTATGTGTATTCTGAGTATGCATATGATCACGGACAAATGAATGGTTTGTTTGAAAGGAAAAGGTTATTAGATGGACAACGAAAACAACGCAAATTACAGTCCGAAAGAAGCAGAGGAGCGGAGAAGAGCTCAGAAAGCCAATGAGCAAAACGCCAATGAGAACGCCTGGAGAAACAACGATGCCAGCACCGAATCCGATTGGGAATTCCCATGGCGCAGCAGACAGCGCAAGTGGGAAGCGAAAATGGATCAGAAGGCTGAGGAGGCCGCCAAAAAGCCCCCTAAGGAGCCGAAGAATGTGGGTAAGACCAAGGCTGTTATCTACAGTCTGATTATCACCATCGTTCTGGCCGCGGTGTGGTTTTTCTTCCAGGTTCCGGCAATAAACCCCAAGTATTTTGAGTTCTATTACATGGTGTTTTTTGCCCTGCTCGTATATATGTGCTGCAACCTGTATTATCTGGGCCGCTTCAAGGCCTCCAAAAAGGCCGCCACGTATATGGTGGAGGCCCAGGAGCTTACCAAAGTTGCCTGGTGGATTACTGTTGCGGTCATCGCCGTCATACTGGTCGGCGCCCTGATTTCCTGGCAGGTATTCAGAGCTCACGCCTATTACAACCTGCTGGGCC
>JAFRAF010000002.1 GCA_017405545.1 Oscillospiraceae bacterium
CAAGGGTGGAGGGCAGGACCTTCATCTGCTGCGAGAAGGAAGAGGATGCCGGCCCCACAAACAACTGGATGGCCCCCGACGAGATGTATGCGAAGCTCTACGAGATATATGACGGATGCATGAAGGGAAGGACAATGTATGTCATCCCTTATTCTATGTCGGTTGTGGATTCGCCCTTCGCAAAATACGGCATTGAGCTCACCGACTCCATATATGTGGTTGTGAGCATGGATATAATGACCCGCGTGGGCAAAAACGTGCTGGACGCCCTGGGCGACAGCGGCGACTTCGTGCGTGGTCTGCACTCAAAGGCCGAGCTGGACGAGGATAAGCGCTATATCGCCCATTTCCCCCAGGACAACACCATCATGTCCGTGAACTCCGGTTACGGCGGCAATGTGCTTCTGGGAAAGAAGTGCTTCGCCCTCCGCATCGCCTCCAACCTGGCCCGGAAAGAGGGCTGGCTGGCCGAGCATATGCTCATTCTGGGCGTTGAGAATCCCAAGGGCGAGATACGCTACATCTGCGGCGCTTTCCCCTCCGCCTGCGGAAAGACGAATCTGGCCATGCTCATTCCCCCTCAGGTGTACAGGGAAAAGGGCTGGAAGTGCTGGTGCGTCGGCGACGACATCGCCTGGCTCAGACCGGGCGAGGACGGCAGACTCTGGGCGGTCAACCCGGAAAACGGCTTCTTCGGGGTAGCCCCCGGCACAAGCAAGAAGACAAACCCCAACGCTCTGGCCACCACAATGAAGGGCTCCATATTTACAAATGTGGTGCTCAAGCCCGACGGCACAGTGTGGTGGGAGGGCCTCGATAAAAATCCCCCCACGGACGCGCTCAACTGGAAAGGTGAGAAGTGGGATCCTTCCGACGGCTCAAACGGCGCCCACCCCAATTCTCGCTTTACAGCCCCCGCGAAGAACTGCCCCTGCATTTCGCCCGAGTTTGAAAACCCCAACGGCGTGCCCATCTCCGCCATCATTTTCGGCGGACGCAGAGCCAAAACGGCTCCTCTGGTATACCAGTCCAGAGACTGGGATCACGGCGTATTTGTGGGCAGCATAATGGCCTCTGAAAAGACCGCTGCCGCCGAGGGTACGGTAGGCGAGGTGAGAAGAGATCCCATGGCCATGATCCCCTTCTGCGGCTATCACATGGCGGATTATTGGCAGCACTGGCTGGATATGGAAAAGCTCATTACCAAGCCGCCGGTCATCTGCAACGTCAACTGGTTCCGCACCGACGATGAGGGCCACTTCATATGGCCCGGCTTCGGTGATAACCTGCGTGTGCTGGAGTGGGTCCTGAAGCGGGCCTTCGGAGAGGCTGACGCCGTGGAGACCCCCATCGGATACATGCCCAGGGCCGAGGATATTAATATCAACGGACTGGAGGACTTCGACAGACAGACCCTTGAGGGGCTGCTCGCAGTGGATAAGGAGCTCTGGAGCCAGGAGATCGACAGCATCAAAGACTTCTACGCCAAATTCGGCGAAAAGCTGCCTTCAGTGCTGAAAGTGGAGCTTGAGAAGCTTGAGGCAGGCATAAAACAGTCATAATGTCAAGAATGTGAGAAACATATTGACAATATCCGTAACTGATGTTAAAATTTATAGCGATAATGAGTACAGATAGGGCAAGTTATTTTGCCTTATTTGTGCTGTTATGAGCATTTATCTTTTTGATACCCAAATACGGTCAAGATGAGCAAAACCCTATCATCAAAGGCGACTAAGCAGGTGCGCCGCTAACTTACCTGCAAATACTGTTTAGGAGACAATATAATGAAAGTTCTTTGCATTGACCATATTGCTGTTGGTGTAGACAACATCGCAGAGGCAGAAGCTAACTTCAAGAGAATCGGCTGCATTCCCCTTCTCACCAACCACAGAGACGACACTAAGTACACTGTTGAGTACACTGCATGGGGCGAAAGTTGCCTTACCCTCGTACAGCCTGATGACGAGACTTGCTTTGTTTACAAGGATATGACTAGACGTGGCGGCCAGGGCCTCCATCACATGGGCATCGAGGTTGAGGATATCAATGAGGCTGAGAAGTTCTTCGTAGAGAACGGCGGCAAGGTTGGTCCTAAGGAGACCATCGAAGGCGTTCGTACCGAGTTCGTCGTAGCTCCCAAGAACAACAGCGGCGTTCTTGTTCAGGTTATGCAGTTCTTCCCCCCCTACGCCGGCAAGACTCCCGCAGAGCGTTATGCAATGCTCGCAAAGGATGGCAAGCTCCATCACGGATAATAGATCCTTCTTTCTAAGGAAAAGCTCCCGACCGGAATCAAAGCTGCCCGTTTTAAGCTCATTTGACCGGGGTTTAAATTAAATTCATAACGTGGAAGCACCGTCGGTACAGCGATTACCTGGCGTTTTACGGTGACGCGGCTTTTGCCGCGTCACCTAAGCGGTCAAGCTGTTGCCTGTCGGTGTTGTTTTGTTATTTGGGTAAAGCGTAATCTGCTGATAACTATGAAAACGATCTGGGTATATATGCCGCCGCGGCGCTGAGTGTCAGCGGCATGAATATGCGACCCTGTTTTAATAAATCAGATAAAAATAATTATTTAATTAAAATATGCGACGGAGGATGGAATTGTGAGTACTTTCGTAAAAAAAGACTTCAAAGCAATTTATGAGTCCAAGCTGGTCGACGTCAAGACTGCCGTAGCCAGCATTCAGGATGGAGATGTGGTTTGCACCGGCGGACCCGCAAACGAGCCGGGTACTTTCCTCAAGAATCTCACCTATCTTAAGGAGCTGGGCCGCAAGAACGTGACCATCAGCCACGTGTCCGGTCAGGTCCGCGGTGAGTTCGCGGATTTCTACGGCGATGTCGATGATGTCCGCGGCTTCCCCCGCAAAGAGGGCGAGTACCGCAAGGACTTCGACTACATCACCGATCCTTCCATGAAGGACACCATGACTGTCAACGCGGTTTTCTTCAACCGTTCCTTCAAAAAGGCCATGCCCAAGGGCGTGTGCCGCTACATGCCCTATCAGGTGTTCGTGGGCACCAAGCCCTATGACAAGGGCGACGTCTTCGTAGTGACCACCACTCCCGTTGACGAGCACGGCTACGTCCGCATGAGCTGCGGTGCCATGGGCGAGCTTCCCGTTATGAGAAGCTGCAAGCGCATCATCTGCGAGATCAACCCCAACTATCCCTACACCTTCGGCGATGTGGCCATCCCCATCGAGGACGTGGATATGTGCTTCATAGGCGACGGCAAGATGGTTATCTACCCCAACATCGACGTTGCCGACGTTGAGAAGACCATCGGACAGAACGTGGCCAGCCTCATCCCCGACGGCTCCACTATTCAGCTGGGCTTCGGCGGTATCCCCAACGCTGTCGCATACGAGCTCACAAACAAGAACGATCTGGGCGTACACTCTGAGATGTTCACCGAGAACATGGCTCATCTGGAGGAGATGGGCGTCATCACAGGCAAGCGCAAGACCATCAACCCCAACAAGATGCTCGCCACCTTCGCCATGGGTACCCAGTATCTGTATGATTACATCAACAACAACGCCAAGCTGGAGCTGAGAAGCGGTGAGTATGTCAACGACCCCGCCGTCATCCGTCAGCATGACAATATGATGTCAGTCAACACCTGCATCGAGCTGGATCTGGGCGGCCAGATCTGCTCCGAGTCTTTCGGTCCCGTTCAGTACAGCGGAAGCGGCGGAGCCATGAACTTCGCTCAGGGCGCCTACTGGTCAAAGGGCGGCAAGTGCATCTTTGCACTGCGCTCCACTGCAAAGAAGGGCGAGGTCTCTACGATAAAGCCCATCCTTACTCCCGGCGCAGTAGTTACCGTTCCCCGCGTATTCATCAACTACGTTGTTACCGAGTACGGCATCGCAGAGCTGACCAACGCCAACATGACCGAGCGTGCCGAGCGCCTTATCGCTATCGCACATCCCAAGTTCCGCGACGAGCTGAAGGCTCAGGCCATCGAGATGGGCATCTGCGCCTGGTAATTATCAATAACTCAGTTTGATCAATTTTGCACCCCACGACTTCTGCCGTGGGGTGCGGTATTTACTATGCGTCGGGATCGGGCGCTGACATGCATGAGGTGATATGATTTATGACTTATGCGGAAATAGAGGCCTTCCTCGCCGTCGTAGAGTGCGGTACCATATCAAAGGCTGCGGAAAAGCTGTTTGTGAGCCAGTCCACCCTCTCCAGCAGGATCAACTCGCTTGAGGCGAAGTTGGGAATGACCCTGTTTATAAGAGGAAAGGGGATAAGGAACTCCGGACTGAGTGTTGACGGCGAGAGCTTTATCGGGATTGCCGAAAAGTGGCAGAATCTCTGGCGTGAGACATGGGTCATGGCCCATGCCGAAAAGCGCAAGCTGCTCAGCACAGGCGCCCCACAGAGCATAAACAGCTATATAATGCCCGAGGTGTGCAGACGCATAGCCGATCGCATGCCGGATATCTCCATGCGCATACAGACCTGGCATGTGGAGGAGGTATATCAAAAGGTGGGGAGCGGCGAATCGGAAATAGGCTTTACCGCGCTTCCCCAGTACTCCGTAAATGTTGACACCATACCCCTGTTCAGAGAAAAAATGCTGTTCATCACATCCGTACCCGGGGAGGGAGAGATGCACCCCTCCGCTCTGGATGCGAAAAACGAGGTGTATTTCAGATGGCACAGGGAATACCCGAGCTGGCATGAGTACTGGTTCGGCGGTACCCTGCCTGGCTTCTTTACCGACAATATGGGAATGCTGGAGTCGGCCCTGGCCGAAGGCGAACGATGGGCTGTAGCTCCCGTCACTGTGGCTGAGAAGATAACAGGGAAGGGAAAAGCGCATGTACGGCCTTTCCGGGACGGACCCCCGGACCGCGTTATGCATATGCTCCTCAAGCACAACGCAAAGCCCTCGGAGCAGCTCATCCTTATGCTCAGGATAATGCATGAGGTGCTTGATGAGAGCGGTATAACGTGGCTGTATGAGCCATGATTCAAAAAATACCGAAATTGTCGTTATTATTGGGTCAAAATATCCGCTTTACTTCCAAATAAAGATGATATATCATTAATGAAGAAAGCTTGGTTTCAATCGTCAATATGCAACGATTTTTGTAAGTCATATGCTTCGCTCGGATATATGGAGATTACCGCTTTTTATTGGTAATCTCCATATATTTGAGGAAAAAAGTTTTCCGGGTACCGCCGATAAAGCGGTGAGGGAACCGGTGAGCTGCGGTCATGTGAAGCGGATTTATCTTAAGTGTGTGGGGGAAAGCATTTGAGAGAGCACAGGTTTTATTACGGCTGGATAGTTGTAGCCGCCATGTGGGTGGTGTATTTCGGCGCAACGGGCGCTGCCCTGTATTCCACCAGTATATTGAATCCACTAACCCTCAGCGCCATGGGGATAGACACAGGTCTTGCCGGCATAGCTGTCAGCCTGTGTACAATCATGCAGGCGGTCACTTCGCCCTTTGCCGGGATGCTAATGGCCAAAAAGGGCGTCCGATTCACCATTATAACCGGCAGCATTGCGGGAATGACGGTCATATTGGGCATGGTCACTCTCCGCATCACGCCGGTGCTGTTTCTGGGGCTGTACTGTCTGTTCGGATACTGCGTCGCGAGCGGCGCTATCCTGACCTCGAGCACCCTCATCACCGACTGGTTTGAGAAGGACCGCTCTGTGGCCATGTCCATAACCGTGACTGCTGGAGCTATATCCGGACTGGTCCTGCCTCCGGTGGTGGAGGCCATAGTCCGGAAATACGACTGGCATTACGGCTGGTACACCAGCCTGCTCATGCTTATAATAAGCGTGCTGGTGGTCATATTTTTCATACGCAACAAGCCCGAGGATATGGGCCTTGAGAAATACGGCATAAGAGAGGCGAAGAAAAAATCAGCCACAAACGGACTGGATCTGAAGCAGACCTTAAAGACCTATGACTTCTATCTCTATGCCCTGACCTCAGGGGCAAGGCAGATGATTTATTACGCGATCCTGGGCTACCTTGTGGTGCATGTCGTGTCAAAGGGGATAAGCTATCAAACGGCGGCATATATGATGTCTACGATCGCCGTGACGGGCCTGGCAGCCCGACTGGCGGCGGGATTTATGGGCAAAATGCCTGTCCATCCCAGGCTGTTTCACGCCATCTCAGTGGCCATAATGAGCATTTCAGCCCTGCTCATGTATGTTGGCGAGTCCCCGGCGGCGTTCTTCCTGGCGGCCCTGTGCAACGGCTTGGGTTTCGGCATAGGGCATGTGTTCCAGCCGCTTATGCTCTCTTACCTCTTCGGTACCAAGAATTTCCCGGTGATAAACGGGACATATTATCCGATAATATGCATATTCGGGGCCCTGGGTCCTGTGCTGACAAGGCGGGTTTGCCTGTTTACGGGGAGTTATTCGTCCATATTCCTGTATTACTGCATTTTTGCCGCAGTATGCGCATTAATCTCGATGTTTATCGGGGAGCCGCTGGAAAGGATACTCAAAGACCCGGAGCCGGAGCCCGCAGCCGACGCGGGGCAGGAGAGCGGTCAGATGAGTTAGTTTTTCTGCTGATAAAAGCCCTGTTTATTCCTTAAAAATTATTGACATCTACTGTGATTTGTGTTATTATCTTAAAGCTTTCGTAAACAGAGGCGTGCGGGTGTAGCACAATGGCTAGGGCACCAGCCTTCCAAGCTGGGGATGTGGGTTCGATTCCCATCACCCGCTCCAAAGAATTATATGCGCCAATAGCTCAGCAGGATAGAGCAACTGCCTTCTAAGCAGTAGGTCAGGGGTTCGAATCCCTTTTGGCGTGCCAGAAATATGCCAGGAGGATCCGGACCGGATTCCTCTTGGCATACAGATTATCAAAAAATCAATATTTGGTGGGATTAGCTCAGTTGGTAGAGCACCGGATTGTGGTTCCGGGTGTCGTGGGTTC
>JAFRAF010000143.1 GCA_017405545.1 Oscillospiraceae bacterium
ACGGGGCTGAACAAGCTCATAGTGTTCTTAAGCACCGGCCTGTGGCACGGGGCGAACTGGACCTTTGTCCTCTGGGGTCTGTGGCACGGCCTTCTGGCGAGCCTGGAGACCCTGGGCTGGATACAGCGCCTGCGCTGCTCGCTGCCGGGGCGTATAGTGAGCCATATTTATGCCATGCTGGCCGTTGTGCTGGGCTTTGTCCTGTTCAGGGCGGACAGCATCGGAACCGGCGCCGCGATGATAGGCCGCATGTTCACTCCCACCGGCGCCGCGCCTGAGGCCGGCTTCATCCTCCAGCGTCTGCTGGATCCGGCGGCGGTCCTGG
The DNA here is from genome assembly GCA_017405545.1 of Oscillospiraceae bacterium. GTDB lineage: Bacteria > Bacillota > Clostridia > Oscillospirales > Oscillospiraceae > RGIG2311. The sequence continues at coordinate 326 of JAFRAF010000143.1, forward strand.
CGCTAATCGTGTGCGTCATCGCCTCGGCGGATCTGAGAGAACCTTTTGCCCGGCTTAAGCATGTCCGGATCATATCCGGCGTGTGTACGGCCCTGCTGTTTGTGCTCTGCGTTCTCAATCTGGCGGGCGCGGGCTTCAACCCCTTCATATATTTCAGGTTTTAGGAGGGGCGGCGGATGCGAAAGAGATTGTACAATGTAATCATCGCGCTGTTCATATGCGCGTGTATGCTGCCCTCGGCGGGGATGCTCATATTCGGACCCTCACAGCCGGGCGCAAACGAGATACTGGCCGGCCCGCCTGCCCTTACAGGCCCCGACGGGAGCTTTAACCGCAATGTGCTCAGCGACACGGAGAAATACTTTGCCGACCGCTTCGCCTTCCGGCAGGAGTTCATCACGGCCTGGTCAAGGCTGAACGCCTCACTGCTCCGCAGCTCCGTCGAGGAGGACGTGGTCCTGGGCTCTGACGGCTGGCTCTACTACGGGCAGACCCTGGACGACTATACGGGCAGGACTGTGATGGACGAGCGGCAGATATTCTGCGCCGCGTATAACTTAAAGCTCATGCAGGACTGCGCCCTGTCGAGGGGCGCGGACTTCGTATTTACCGTGGCACCCAACAAGAACTCCGTCTATCCCGAACACATGCCCGATTATAAAAAAATCAGCGGCCCGCGGAACATCGAACTGCTCAGGGCGGCCCTCGCCGCGCAGGGCGTGAACTATGTTGAGCTCTTCGACCTGTTTGAAGACAGCGGGGAAGTGCTGTACTACAGGATGGACAGCCACTGGAATTCAAAGGGCGCCGCCCTGGCGGCGGACAGGATAAACTCCGCCCTCTCCCGTCCGAGCGACTTCGCGGAGGGGCCCTTCACCCCCCGGGAGAGCCACTTGGGCGACCTTTACAAAATGCTGTACCCGGCGGGGCGCGAGCTGGAGACGGACCCCGAATACGACGGCGGCCTCAGCTTCAGCTATAATGTGCCCATCCGCTCGGCGGAGGATATAAGCATTTTTACGAGCAGCGCCGGCAAAAGCGGCTCACTTCTCATGTTCAGGGACTCCTTCGGCAACACCCTTTACCCCTATATGGCCCAGAGCTTCGGTTCCGCCTGCTTCTCCAGAGCCACGCCGTCTCGCCTGACCATGGCGGCTGACAGGGCGGCGGACACGGTGGTGATAGAGCTGGTGGAGCGGAATCTCGCCAATCTGGCCAAGGGCGTCCCGGTCATGCCGGCCCCTCAGCGTGAGGTCACAGCTCAGCGGAGCTCGGAGATGACGGCGCGCATAACTGAGCGGACGCCCGGCGACATCGAGGGTTATGTCCTGCTGAAGGGACAGCTTGTCGGCGCGGACATGGACGCCGACTCGCCCGTGTACGTATGCGCGGACGGGCAGTGCTTCGCCGCCTTTCTCACGGCGTCGGAGGCGGGGGAGCGGGGCTTCGGCCTGTATGTCCCCGACACTTCCGAAAGCGACATTGATGTGATATACTATAATGATTACGTGCCTTACAGGGCCGGATATATAGAATACAGTGAATAATTGGAGGAATCACCGTGATAAAGCTGAAGAGTTCACTTTTGCTTATAATGACGCTTGTTATGGCCGTCTTCATACTGTCAGCCTGCGGCTCTGGCAAGTCGGCGACCGTGGAAAAGGCGACTGTGGTCGCCACACAGCAGAGCGCCCAGACCCAGAGCGTACCGGCCCCAGCGGAGAACAAGGCCCCGGCAGAGGAGACAGCTCCGGCTGAGGCCGCCGCCCCCGCCGAGCCCGCCGCTCCCGTACAGCCCGCGGCCCCGGCACAGCCAGCGGCTCCGGCTGAGACCAAGGCCCCGACTGAGGACAAGACCCGGAGCGAGGACAAGGCCAAGACCGAGCAGAAGACCGATACGACAAAGGCCGAGACTCAGCAGACGGGCAGCAAGAGCACCGCGGATAAGAGCGGCACGACGACGAATCAGAAGAGCGGCACGAACAGCAGTACCCAGAACAGCGGCGCTCAGAACAGCCAGAACAGCGGCAGCCCTGCCAAGGACAGCACGGCTTCCGGCGGCAGTAAGCCCGCCGCTGAGACCAAGCCCTCAAGCACGGAGACCCAGACCCAGAGCGGCGACAGCGGCAAAAGCGGGACCGAGGTCAAGAACCCCGATAAGCAGGAGCAGGAGACGAAGCGGATAATACCCCCACGGCCCCTGAGAAGACCCCGGAGCAGACTGAAAAGTCCGAGCCCGCCCCCGACAAATCCGATGAGTCAAAGGACGAGCAGCCGCAGAAGAGCCATAAGGAGATAGCCGAGAGCTATGTGGGCAGCAGCGTGGAAAGCCTCTACTCCGCCATAGGCCGCCCCAACAGCTCTAACTACGCCTCCAGCTGCATGGGCTCCGGCGAGGACGGCGAGCTCTACTACAACGGCTTCACGGTATACACATACAGAGACGAAAACGGCAGCGAGGTCGTAAACGGGGTTTATTAACTTCCGGTTGAAAAATATACAGCAGCCGCTCTGACAAGGGCGGCTGCTGTATTTCCCGCTTGCGGCGTAAAAAGAAAAGCGGGCGAAAAATCGCCCGCCGGTAATCGGCTCACAATAATCCTATTATAGCACCGCTGAGATCGCTTGTAAATATTGTACAGAATGATATTTTAAAATCAGGCTAATTTTGTATATTCGCACAATAAACCGCCGGATTTTTTATCGAGATTGCGAATTGAAATCCCCCCGCCGGCCTGCTATACTGTAATCACAAAGAGGTAATGCTCTTGATGATAAAGCCTCAGAGAGCGGGGACTTGCCCTTGATGAGGCGGATGCCGGATCAAAATATCAGGAGGATATATAACACTCAGCAGATCTCGCTTAAGAGAATAACGCTTCTTTGAATGTCGGATTAAATAGTGTTGGTTTTGATATCCCGTTGATCGGAGGCATCCAAAAATCCGTAGAAAGAGAGGTAACCACGATGTTAGATATCAAGAATAAAGAGAAATAACCCTTGATCGCCAGAAAAGGCCTGTAAAGAAAGGCCGGCGGTCAAGGGTTATTTCATTTTATGGGCATATGCGGGCCCCGGGCTGAGCGGAGGGAATAAGGGCGGACGAAGCTTCTTCGTTCGCTTAATGTGTATATATACGCACTGCAGGTCCGGAGCCACATCCCGACTTCGGCAGAATGACGCGGCATAGATGTCATAGATTATTTACAGTTTGGAGTTTTTGTCAGGAAACGAGCGTTTTATTATTTTTTGTTATGGACTATGACTCTCATAACAGTTAAAATATATTTTGATACACTGTCATATAATGGCACAGGTGTAAATATTAATGGAGGGTTTCAGCCGCTTTGTCGGGCGGCATGAAAACGGAGAATTGTCATGAAGAAAATAGCTGCGATATTTTTTGAGGGGTTCCAGACCCTCGACGCCATGGGACCGATTGAGGTTCTGGGCAACATGAAAGACGTCTACGAGATGCACTATGTGTCGATGTCCGGCGGCCCCGTGGTAAGCTACCAGGGCGTCCCTGTGCTCACCGAATCCATGGATCAGGTCCCGGAAGCGGATATTATCCTGATACCCGGCGGCAGAAGCGCCTTTGACGCCATGAAGGACCCGGATTTCATTGCCAAAATCAGGGAATACGCCGAAAAAGCCGAGTTCTGCCTCACCGTGTGCTCCGGCTCCCTTATCCTCGCCTGCACCGGCCTTTTGGACGGCAGACCGGCCACAACCAACAAGTTTGTGTTCCGCATGGTAACGCCTGATTTCCCCACCGTGGATTGGCAGGCCAGCGCGAGATGGGTACACAGCGGAAAGTTCTATACCGCCTCCGGCGTCACAGCCGGCATAGATATGGCCTTTGCCTTTGTCCTCGACCAGTTCGGTGAGGAGCGGGCCGCCGACGTGGCACTTGATATCGAGTACGTCAGACATAAGGACCCGAATGACGACCCCTTCGCCGTATAGTCGGCAGTCTG
>JAFRAF010000144.1 GCA_017405545.1 Oscillospiraceae bacterium
GGAGAATCGCTCCCCCTCTAACTGTATTGCGGTTATTAAGCTTCCTCTACCTTTATGACCTCGCGACCATTGTAGGTACCGCAGGCCTTGCACGCCCTGTGGGGCAGATGCATTGCGCCGCACTTCGGGCACACCGCCAGGTTGGGGGCTGTCAGCTTCCAGTGGGAGCTGCGCCTTTTATCCCTTCTCGCTTTCGATACTTTCCTTTTTGGGACCGCCATGATGACACCTCCTGTCAAACAGCACTGCTGTCAATTATTCTCCAGGAGCTGCTCAAGCACAGCTAACCTGGGGTCTTTTTCCACCCCGCAATCGCAGGGTCCGTCATTCAGATTCTTGCCGCAGCGTCCGCAGAGGCCCCGGCAATCTTCGGAACAGAGATATCTCTGTTCAATATTCAGGACGATGGATGTTATAATCACCTCGTCCAGATCTATATAATCCCCCTCGAGGGTATATATATCGCTCTCGTACTCGTCCTGCACATCCTCCGCCAGGACGGCCCTCACATCCAGCTTAAAGGGATGCTCAAACTCCGTAAGGCATCGGGCGCACACACAACGGAAGCGGGCGGTGACAAGGGCGTCCAGCTCCAGCACACCGGCCTTGTTCTTCACCGTGCCCACGGCGTGAAAGGGCTCGATCACGGAGCTTATGCCTTCAAACTCCATGTCGTTCATCTCGGGCATGAAATCAAAATCAGCCTGAGCGCCGGGGATATTTATGACTTCCCTTAAATCAAGGCGCATTTGTCCCACCTCATACAGTTGCTTAGATATTATAAAGCAAACAGCCCCTGTTGTCAAACACTATTTTAAATAATTTATCAATATTATTGTTAAATTGTACGGCTTCGGCCGCTTTACATGTGCCGTAAAATGCTTTATAATCAGCCCTGGTGATGATAATGAAGGAATTTACCGTCGGAAAAAACGACGCCGGACAGCGTCTGGATCGCTTCGTGTCCAAGACCGCTCCCCTGCTGCCCACATCGCTGGAGCAGAAATACATCCGCTTAAAGCGCATAAAGGTCAACGGCAAGGGCGCAGCGAGAGACACGAGGCTCAAGCAGGGCGATATTGTCCAGATGTACGTAAACGACGAGTTTTTCGAGCTGCCCACGGAGGAAAACGCCTATCTCAAGGTGGGCACGCCCAATCTGAATATCGTGTACGAGGATGAGAACATCCTGCTGCTGGACAAAAAGCCCGGCATACTCTGCCACTCCGACGGGCAGTGGTCCTACGGCACCCTCATCGCCCAGGCGCAGGCCTATCTGTACCAGAAGGGGGAGTGGGACCCCAGGGCTGAAAACTCCTTCGCCCCCGCTCTGTGCAACCGCATAGACCGGAACACAGGGGGCATAGTCATTGCCGCCAAAAACGCAGAGGCTCTGCGTGTGATAAATGAAAAAATAAAGCTGCGGGAGATAGATAAATACTATCTGTGCATTGTCTACGGCCGTCCCAAGCCCGCCGAGGGCAGGCTCAGCGGCTATATATTCAAAGACGCGGCCCGGAACCGGGTCTATGTGCGCTCCCGCCCGGAGCCCGGGGCGAAGAGCGCGGTGACGGAATACCGTACTCTGGCCGTCCGGGGCGGGCTGTCCCTGCTGGAATGCCGTCTGCTCACCGGGCGGACCCATCAGATAAGGGCCATGCTGTCAAACGCGGGCTGGCCCCTGCTTGGGGACGGCAAATACGGCCCGGGGAAGGACAACAGGGCCTACGGGGAAAAGAAGCAGGCCCTGTACTCATGGCGGCTCAGGTTCGCCTTTGAGAGCCCCGCGGGACAGCTTGAATACCTCAACGGACGCAGTTTTCAGGCAGACGGGGTAGATTTTGTAGAAAAATATTTTCCGGGGTCGAAATTGGATTGACTTTTTAGCTGTTTAATTGTATATTAAATTAAATAAATATCCATGTGAGGGGGCTTGCCGGGATGGGGGCTCCCTTAAAGAACGGGGGAGGATAAATGTCCAAAGAACTCATACGCCTTTCCGACTGCACAATGGCGTTTGACGACGAAATTGTTTTAGACAATTTAAACCTGTATATTAAAGATGAAGAATTCCTCACACTGCTTGGACCCAGCGGCTGCGGCAAGACCACAACCCTTCGGATCATAGGCGGCTTCCTTGTGCCCACAAAGGGAGACGTTTTCTTTGACGGTGTGAGGATTAATGATGTTCCCCCCCATAAACGGAAGGTAAACACCGTTTTTCAGAAATACGCGCTAGTCCCCCATCTGAATGTATACGACAACGTGGCCTTCGGTCTGCGTCTGGTAAAGCCAAAGATAGACAAGAAGGAGATAGATCAGCGGGTACGCGAGATGCTCGAGGTGGTCAGCCTCAAGGGCTTTGAGCACCGGGCTGTCTCCAGTCTGTCCGGCGGACAGCAGCAGAGGGTCGCCATCGCGAGAGCTCTCGTAAACCGGCCCAAGGTCCTCCTTCTGGACGAGCCTCTGGGTGCCCTCGACCTGCGTCTGAGAAAGGACATGCAGCAGGAGCTGAAACGTATACAGCAGCAGATGGGGATTACTTTTATATATGTGACACACGATCAGGAGGAGGCCCTGGCCATGTCCGACACGGTCGTGGTCATGAACGAGGGCATCATCCAGCAGATCGGCAGCCCCGAGGATATATACAACGAGCCGAAGAACGCCTTCGTGGCCGACTTCATCGGCGAGAGCAATATCGTCGACGGGATAATGCGGGCCGACGGAGTGGTGGAGATATTCGGCAAAAAGTTCGAATGTCTCGACTCCGGCTTTGAAAAGGACGAGCCCGTGGACGTGGTCATCCGCCCAGAGGATGTGGACATAGTGGATACCAGGGCCGGACAGCTCATCGGTCTTGTGACCTCCGTCACCTTTAAGGGCATGAATTACGATATCATCGTGGATTTCAAGGGCTTCAAATGGCTCATACAGACCTCCGACTTCTGTCCGGCGGGCTCAAAGATAGGCATACACATCGTGCCGGACGGTTTCCACGTGATGAAGAAAAGCAAGTACTCCGGCCTGTACGGGGATTACAGCTCCTATAGTGATGAGTACGAGGAGCTCAGCGACGCCGACGAGGCGGAGGAGGGCTCTGAGGATGAAAAATAGACTCCGACTGCTGGCCTATCCCTATATCCTGTGGATGGCGCTTTTCGTAGTGGCCCCCATAGTCATCGTGGTCATCTACGCCTTCGGGAGCGCCGGCGGCGGCTTCACCTTCGACAATTTCAGCCGGATGGGCACATACCTGCCCGTCTTCATACGCTCCTTTAAGCTGGCCTTTGAGGCCACAGTATTCTGCATCCTGCTGGGCTATCCCCTGGCCTACATTCTGTCAAAGGAGAGCTCCCGCAGTCAGGGCATACTGGTGCTGCTGGTGCTGCTGCCCATGTGGATGAACTTCCTGCTAAGGACATACGCATGGATGTCCCTTCTGGAGAACACGGGGCTTATCAACAAGCTCCTGACCCTAATAGGTCTGTCCCCGGTAAAAATGATAAACACACCGGGCGCCATAATACTCGGCATGGTGTACAACTATCTGCCCTTTATGGTGCTGCCCATATATTCCGTCATATCAAAGCTGGACTACTCCCTCATCGAGGCGGCCCAGGACCTGGGCGCCAGCAGCGCAGGGGTATTCAGGCGGGTCATCTTCCCCCTGAGCCTGCCCGGCGTGCTGTCCGGCATAACAATGGTATTCGTGCCCTCGGTCAGCACCTTCGTCATATCCCAGCTGCTTGGCGGCGGCAAATACATGCTGCTCGGAGACCTTATTGAGCTGGAGTTCCTGGGCTCGGCCTACAACCCCTATCTGGGCTCAGCCGTGGCGCTTGTCATGATGATCGTAGTTATCATAATGCTGCTCATTATGAACCGCTTCGGCGAGGGTGAAGAACAGGCGGTGATGATATGAGAGATAAAAAAAGCCGTGTTCCCGGCCGTATTTTCCTGGCCCTCATATACATCTTCCTGTACGCGCCCATCATAGTGCTGCTGATATTCTCCTTCAACAGCACCAACAGCCGCACCGTCTGGTCCGGCTTCTCCCTGAGGTGGTATGAGAAGCTGTTTAATGACGACATGGTCATCAATGCCCTGTATACCACCATAAGCGTTTCGATTCTGGCCGCCATAATCGCCACCGTATTCGGCACCTTTGCCGCAATAGGCATATTCAATCTGCGGCGGCGCTGGCAGTCCCCCGTGCTTACACTGAACAACATCCCGCTGATGAATGCGGATATCGTCACCGGCGTCTCTCTGTGCCTGCTCTTTGTGGCCTCCGGTACAATACTGGGCTTCGGGCTTGGCTTTATCACTCTGCTTCTGGCCCACATAAGCTTCAATGTACCCTACGTGATACTGTCCGTGATGCCGAAGCTCAAGCAGCTGGACAACAACCTTGTAGACGCCGCCCAGGACCTGGGCTGCACCTGGCTGCAGGCCTTCTTTAAGGTCGTGGTGCCCGAGATAAAGCCCGGCATAGTAAACGGGGCGCTCATTGCCTTTACCATGTCAATCGACGATTTTATCATCAGCTATTTCACCGCAGGCTCCGGCACGCAGACTCTGTCCATGGTCATATTCTCCATGACGAGAAAGCGCGTCACACCGGAGATAAACGCCGTATCATCACTTATGTTCGTATTTGTCCTGATACTGCTGATAATAATAAACATACGCAGCTCGGTCCAAGACAAGAAGTTGCGCGCAAAGCCCGCATAGAGGGATATAAAAACAGAAAGGAGATTGAAAATTGAAGAAGATCTTTATACTTGCCGCCGCCATGGTGCTTATGCTGTTCTACCTCGCCGGCTGCGGAAAGAGCTATGACGACGAGATAACCGTCTACAACTGGGGCGAATACATCGACGAGGACATCCTCGACCAGTTTGAGGATGAATATAACATCAAGGTGCACTACAACACCTTCGACACCAACGAGTCCCTTTATTCCATCCTCAAGACCGGCGGCTATGATATCGACGTTATAATATGCTCCGACTACCTTGTCAGCCGTCTTATCAACGAGAACATGCTCAATCCGCTCAATTACGACAACATCCCCAACTTCTCGATGATAGGCGACAGCTACAAGGGCCTGAGCTACGATCCCAACGACGAGTACTCCGTGTGCTACATGTGGGGCACCGTGGGCCTCATCTACAACGGGGCCATGGTGGACGAGGAACTGGACAGCTGGGGCGCCCTCTTTGACCCCAAATACAGCGGCCAGATAGTCATGATAAACAACTCCAGAGACGCCATGGCCATCGCCCTGCTGTACCTGGGCTACGACGTGAACACCACCGACGAGGGCCAGCTGCGCGAGGCAGCCGATCTGCTGACGAAGCAGCGCAGCATAGTGCAGTCCTACGCCATGGACCAGATATTTGACAAGCTGGAGGGCGGCGAGTCCGCCATAGGCACATACTACGCTGGTGACTACATCACCATGCTGGAGAACAACCCCGACCTGAAATTCGTAAGGCCCAAGGAGGGCACCACCTGGTTCACCGACGCTATGTGCGTCCCCGCGGGCTCCAAGCACCAGGAGAGCGCGGAAAAGTTCATCGACTTCATGTGCACCACTGACGTGGCCATACTGAACATGAAGACAACAGGTTACGCCACCCCTGTCACCGAGGCATGGGATATCTACGCCCAGGACCTGGACGAGATGTCCAAAGATGTTATGGCCCCCTCCGCCGAGGAGCTGGCCGGGTATGAGATGTTCGTGAACCTGCCCCAGAAC
>JAFRAF010000145.1 GCA_017405545.1 Oscillospiraceae bacterium
CATGTGTAAAAAAGGGCGTGGTGGACTCGTCAGGCAGCTGCGGCAGGTTCAGATACGACCCCCTGAAAAGGGAGCCCGCCCACTGCGTGTCCATATCGACGGACGGATTCTCCGAGGACGACTTTGTCCTATAGTGCAGACTATGTAAAAACAGCCCCGTGTCCCGAGGACATGGGGCTGTGTATCCGCTTATTATATACTTCAGGCAGTTCAGCCAAAAGGGGCCGCGGCAAAAGCCGTGACCCCTTTTATTCTATCCTGTCAGACCCGTGAGCCACGCGATAAAGGGGGTGATGGCCGGTGGCAGGAATATGGCGGGAAGATAGTTCGCCACCTTCAATTCAGTTATCTTGAGTATATTCAGTCCCAGAGCCAAAATGAGTATGGAACCCACACAGCTCATATCGGCGATGACCGATCCGGTGAGCAGCGGGGCCAGCAGTCCGGCCGCAAGCACGATAGCGCCCTGAAACACCAGCACGAAAGCCGCCGCCAGTATGACTCCCACGCCGAGACTGGCCGTCAACACAATGGATGAGATGAAGTCCAGCACGGACTTGGCAAACAGGATGCGGTTGTCCCCGGTCAGCCCGCTTTGAAGCGAGCCGGTTATGGTCATGGCTCCTATGCAGAACAGCAGCGAGGCGGTTACAAAGCCCTGGGCCAGTCCGGTCGGGTTTTCCCCCTTTCCGGAGCTTTTCCGCTCCGCCCACTTGCCGAAGCGCTCAAGGCCGCTGTCTATGCCGATAAGGGTGCCGATTATGGCTCCCGGAACCATGGACAGAATTATAACAAGGGCGCTGCTGGCCCCGGGAAAGCCGCTTACTCCCAGATATACCGTACACAGGCCGATGCCGGCCATGACCGCGTCAGTCAGGCGCAGAGGTATGCCCTTTTTAAAGACAAGACCTATAGAACCGCCGAGCAGCACGGCCAGCGTGTTAACTATAACGCCTGCCATTTAAACCTCGATGACTCCGTCAAAGCACTTGATGGTATTGCCGGTCATGAGTATGCCGTCGTCAGTGTATCTGACTATAAGGTCGCCTCCCGGCAGCTTTACGGTGATATCGGTGTCCTTTTTGCAGTAACCGTTCTCCACGGCCGCAACCGCCGCGGCGCATGCGCCGGTGCCGCAGCCCATGGTCTCGCCGTTGCCGCGCTCCCACACGCGCATGGACAGGGTCTCCTCGTCCAGCACAAGGACGAATTCGGTGTTCACTCGCTCCGGGAAGATATCGGCGTGCTCAAACTCGGGCCCTATCTGCTCCAGATCAAGGCTGTGAATGTCATGGGAGAAAACCACGCAGTGGGGGTTGCCCATGGACAGGCAGCTTATGCCGTAGTATTTGCCGCCTATGGCCACGGGGGTGTCTATAATCCGCTCCCCCGGCAGGGCAACGGGTATGAGTTCGGGCTTGAACTCAGGTTTGCCCATGCGTCCGGTGACATTGTACACCCGGTCGCCCATGGTGGAGACCGTCATTCGGTGGATGTCCCCGCCCGCCTCAATGCTGATCTCATTCTTGCGGACGATGTCGTTGTCATAGAGGTATTTGCATACGCAGCACAGGGCGTTGCCGCCTATGCCGCCGAAGGTGCCGTCCCTGTTGTACAGCTTCGCACTGGCGTCGGCCACGGCAGAGGGGCTGATTATTACTATGCCGTCTCCGCCCACGCCCAGATGTCTGTCGGAGAGCTTTATGGCCAAACTCTCGGGGTTGCTGATGCTGCCCTCAAGGCCGTTTATATATATGTAGTCGTTTCCGCAGGTCTGCATTTTTGTGAACTTCAGCAGGCTGCGGCTCTTGCGCATGGAGTTTATATCCACCAGCTCTATGGAACGCTCTGAATATCTGCTTCTCAGGCAGTCCGCCACGGCGTTGGCAGTGTCAAGGGAGGTCAGACAGGGCACGCTGCGCTCCACCGCCTTGCGTCGTATGCGCACGCTGTCTCTCTCGGGCAGTCTGCCTCTGGCGGAGGTGGAGATGACGCAGTTCACTTTACCGCTCTCTATCAGGGCAAGGCCGTTGTTTTCGCCCTCGTATATCCTGTCCACAAGCTTTGCCGGGATGCCCACCCTCTGCAGGGCCAGGGCTGTACCCTTGGTGGCGTATATCTCACAGCCCAGGTCGGCGTATTTTCTGGCGACGGGCAGTATCTCGGACTTATCCCTGTCTCTGACGGTGATGAACACGCCGCCCCGTCTGCCCAGCTTGTAGCCGGCGGCGGTAAGGCCCTTGTACAGGGCCTCCTCTCTGGTGCTGGCAAGGCCCAGCACCTCGCCCGTCGACTTCATCTCCGGGCCAAGATGGGTGTCCACATTGGAGAGCTTTTCAAATGAGAACACGGGGACCTTCACGGCGAAATAGGGAGACTTCTTGTACAGGCCCGTGCCGTAGCCCATGTCCCGGAGCTTCTCACCCAGCATGCAGCGCACGGCCAGGTCCACCATGGGCACGCCGGTCACCTTGCTTATATACGGCACTGTCCTGGAGGAACGTGGATTAACCTCTATGACATAGAGCTTGCCTTCGCATATCAGGTACTGTATATTCACAAGTCCCACTGTGTTGAGACCGGTCGAAAGCTGCCTCGTGTGCTCCACGATGGTCTTGCGCATCTCGTCGTCTATGTTCCATGCGGGATAGACGGCGATGGAGTCGCCGGAGTGTATGCCGGCCCGCTCCACATGCTCCATGATGCCGGGGATGAGGATGTCGTCGCCGTCGCATATGGCATCAACCTCCAGCTCTGTGCCGGACAGGTACTTGTCTATGAGCACGGGGTTTTCTATGCCCTGGGCCAGGATGATGGCCATATACTCCCTGATATCGTCGTCGGTAAAGGCGATGATCATGTTCTGTCCGCCCAGCACGTAGGAGGGGCGCATTAGAACCGGATATCCTATGCGGGCGGCCACCTGCAGGGCCTCCTGCTCAGTCATGACCGTGCCGCCTATGGGGCGGGCGATATGCAGGCTCTCCAGCAGCTCGTCAAAGCGCTCTCTGTCCTCAGCCGCGTCTATCATGTCGGGTTGTGTGCCCAGTATCTTCACTCCCCTGCTGTCCAAAAACTTGGTGAGCTTTATGGCCGTCTGTCCGCCGAAGGCCACGACGGCGCCCCAGGGTTTCTCCGTACGGAGGATATTGCCCACATCCTCGGGGGTGAGGGGCTCGAAATACAGCCTGTCCGCCGTATCGAAATCCGTGGACACGGTCTCGGGGTTGTTGTTTACGATGACCACGTCATAGCCGGCCTCCTTCAAGGCCCAGACGCAGTGTACCGAGGCGTAGTCGAATTCTATGCCCTGGCCTATCCTTATGGGTCCGGAGCCAAAGACTATGACGGTCTTCTTTTTATCCGCCTCGGCGGCTATGAACTCCTCGGCCTCGTTTTCATCATCATAGGTTGAGTAGAAATACGGGGTCTGGGCGTCGTACTCGGCAGCGCAGGTATCCACCATCTTGAACACCGCACTGCGGGGGTTACGCACCTTCTGTCCGGAAAGCCGCTCTATAAGAGCGTCGGTATAGCCCATGCGCTTTGCCCGCAGATATATGTCGTCGTCCAGCCCTCTCTCAAGGGTCCTGTCCATCTCCACAAGCTTGAGGAACTTGTTGAGGAACCACTCGTCTATCTTTGTCTTTGCGTAGAGCTCGTCCACGGAGACGCCGCGTCTGAGGGCCTCATACACGGCGAAAATGCGCTCATCCGTGGGTTCGGAGTACTTGGCCGCGAGGCTCTCGTCGCTGAGCTCGCGCATGTTGCTGTCGTTGAAGCTGTCGTGACCTATCTCGGCCCCGCGTATGGCTTTCATAACAGCGGACTCGAAATTCACGCCTATGGCCATGACCTCTCCCGTGGCCTTCATCTGGGTTCCCAATGTGCGCTGGGCATAGACGAATTTGTCGAAGGGCCAGCGCGGGAACTTGACCACCACATAGTCTATGGCCGGCTCAAAGCAGGCGGATGTGGTGCCGGTGACCGCGTTGCGTATCTCATCCAGCGAATAGCCTATGGCTATCTTTGTGGCCACCTTGGCTATGGGATAGCCCGTGGCCTTGGAGGCCAGGGCCGATGAACGGGATACACGGGGGTTGACCTCAATGACCCGGTACTCAAAGCTGTCGGGGTTTAAGGCGAACTGGCAGTTGCAGCCGCCCTCCACGCCCAGGGCCTCCACTATATCCAGGGCTGCCTGACTGAGCATGCTGTACTCAGGCACGGACAAAGTCACAGCCGGGGCCACAACTATACTGTCTCCCGTGTGTATGCCCACCGGGTCCACATTCTCCATGGAGCATACGGTTATCTTGTTGCCCTTCGAGTCCCTGACCACCTCAAACTCAATCTCTTTCCAGCCGGCCACGGATTTTTCCACAAGTATCTGGCCGATGGGAGAGAGCCTTATGCCGTTTATGGCGGTCTCGCGCAGCTCCTCCGGATTATGGACGAAGCCGCCGCCGGTGCCGCCCAGTGTAAAGGCGGGACGCACAACGAGGGGATAGCCTATCTCCTGTGCGAAAGTGAGCGCGCCCTCCACTGTTGTCACGACTTTTGAGGGGATGATGGGCTGGCCAATGGCCTCCATCGTATCCTTGAACATCTGCCGGTCCTCGGCCTTATCTATGGTGAGAGGGTCGGCGCCCAAAAGGCGCACGCCCATTTTGTCGAGGAAGCCCTCCTTTGCCAGCTGCATGGACAGGGTCAGGCCGTTCTGACCGCCCAGTGTGGACAGGAGGCTGTCCGGCCGCTCCTTCTCTATTATGCGCTCGAGCACCGGGATTGTAAGGGGCTCTATGTATATCCTGTCCGCCATGGCCTTGTCGGTCATGATGGTGGCGGGGTTGGAGTTCACCAGTACGACCTCGAGCCCGTCCTCCTTCAGCGCACGGCAGGCCTGGGTCCCGGCGTAATCAAACTCAGCGGCCTGACCTATCACTATGGGTCCGGAGCCGATGACCATTACCTTTTTTATACCCTCAGCAAGAGGCATTCCGCTCACCCTCCTTACAAAGCATTACAAACTTGTCGAACATATCTTCACCGGGCACAAACTGTACGGAAAAGCTCTTTCCGTCCTCATACTCTATGCCCTCACAGCTCAGGTCGTTGCAGTTGATGTAACTCACTTTGCCGCCCTCCGGCAGCTTTGTCACCACATAGCCGTGGTTTTGGGCGACTGTGAGCACCCTGCCGCTGGCCACATCCCTGACAGGCTGGCCGGGCCCCCTGTGTCCGCGGGGCATGCGCTCAGTCTCCCCTCCTCTGGCCATGGCCAGAAGCTGATGACCAAGCCCTACTCCGAACACCGGACATTTGGACTGAGAAAGGCGTATCACGCAGCTGAGGGCCTGTGGCCATGAGCGGGGATTGCCCGGTCCGCCCGCTATGACGATACCGTCAAACCCCTCCACAAGAATGTCTCCCGCGGAGGCCTCGGCCGGGAATATCTTGAGTCGGCAGCCTCTGTCCTTAAGGGCGGCAACTGTGTCTCTGCGCACACCCAGGTCGAGGACGGCCACCTTCGGGCCGGAGCCGCTCTCGCCCTCAACCACAGGTTCGGGCAGCGACATGGCCTCGGACGCCTCGTTCGCACTGTATTCTCTCAGGCGCTTCATGCTCTCCTCGTCCGGCTCCGGGCTGAGGCTCAGCATGGCGTTTACACGTCCGGAGGCGCGTATCTTCCTCGTCAGGGCTCTGGTATCTATGCCGCACAGTCCCGGTATGCGCCTTGTGCGCAGAAACTCATTTAAATCCCCTGTGCTGCGAAAATTTGACGGGGCGTCACACCATTCTCTCACGATATAGGCGGAGG
Source organism: Oscillospiraceae bacterium (assembly GCA_017405545.1). GTDB lineage: Bacteria > Bacillota > Clostridia > Oscillospirales > Oscillospiraceae > RGIG2311. The sequence goes on from JAFRAF010000145.1 coordinate 5,822, forward strand.
CCATCACGTCGCGACTCAGGAAATCCTCGGGAATGAGCCCGTGATTGCCCCCCATAGGGAAAGTCTGCACCACTATCTGTCCGTAAAAGGACGGGTCTGTCAAAAGCTCGGGCGCGCCCACCATGTCGGTGGTGAACACCAATTCTCCCACGGCGTTTCTGGGGTAGCCGAAGAGTTCTCCCTTAAACACCGTGCCGTCATCCAGTATCAAATATGCTGTTTCCATTTATGTCACCCTTTGCAAACAAAAATAGGTCATACTCTGTAAAGCAGACTGCCCGTTGAGGGGAAGGGCCAGAACTTCTTGCCCACCATAAGCTCAAGGCTGTCCACAAGCTTTCTTACTTCGTTCATCTCGGGCAGGACCTTGGTCCTGTAGTACCGGGCCAGCTCAACATTCTGCTCCGGCCCGAATCCCTTCGCCCCGTCCATGAGACGCTTCAGCGCCGCGGCGCTGTCGTGGAGCGTATCGTTCTGCGCCGCGATATCTGCCAGCAGCATGGACTCGGTCCTGTAGGGTATGGCGGAGCCCGCGGAGCGCTTTGCGTTTATGGCCTCGGCCAGCACGGTCTCATAGGCTATCACGGCCGGAATATAGTCCACATTGACCATCTCCAGCATGGTGTTGGCCTCGGTCCTGATGGTGCGGCAGTAGGCGTCGAGCCTGATATCCCTGCGGGATCGCAGCTCGTCCTCCGAGTACACGCCATGCTTTTTGAACACGGCCACGTTCTTTTCATCCATCAGATGGGGCACTGCGTCGGCGGTGGAGGGCAGATTCACAAGCCCTCTGCGCTCTGCCTCCTCCACCCAGGCTGCGTCGTATCCGTTTCCGTTGAATATTACCCGCCTGTGCTCCCTTATGGTCCGGCGTATGAGATCGTTAAGGGCGGAGTTGAAGTTCTCGGCTCCCTCCAGCTCGTCGGCGAACTGGCACAGGGACTCAGCCACGATGCAGTTCAGGACCGTATTGGGAGCCGCCACGGACATGGACGAGCCGGGCATGCGGAACTCAAATCTCGAGCCGGTAAAGGCGAAGGGCGAGGTCCTGTTCCGGTCTGTGGCGTCTCTGGGGAAGGCGGGCAGGATGTCCACACCCACCTCCAGATTACCCACGGCCTTTTTGTCATAGTGGATGCCTGTGTCTATGGCGTCGAGTATGGCCTCCAGCTCCTCTCCCACATACACGGACACGATGGCAGGGGGCGCCTCGAAGCCGCCCAGGCGGTGGTCGTTTCCGGCTGTCGCAACGCTTATGCGCAGCAGCTCCTGGTCCTCGTCCACTGCCTTGATGACTGCGCAGAAGAACAGCAGGAACTGGGCGTTTTCCTCCGGGGTCTTTCCGGGGTCGAGGAGGTTTACTCCCTCATCGGTGGCCATGGACCAGTTGTTGTGCTTACCGCTGCCGCTCACGTCGGCGAAGGGCTTTTCGTGGAGCAGACAGGTCAGGCCGTGCTTTTTGGCGACCCGGCGCATGCGCTCCATGATTATCTGATTGTGGTCGCAGGCCACATTCGTTGTCATGAATATAGGGGCCAGCTCATGCTGGGCGGGGGCGTTTTCGTTGTGCTCGGTCTTGGCCAGCACACCCACCTTCCAGAGCTCCTCATTGAGCTCCCGCATGTAGGCGGATATGCGCATTTTTATGGAGCCGAAATAGTGGATGTCCATATCCTGGCCCTTGGGTGGGGGCGCTCCGAAGAGTGTTCGGCCAGTGTATATCAGATCCTTGCGCTTGTTGTACGTCTCCCGGTCCACAAGGAAATACTCCTGCTCTATGCCGGTGGTGGTGTATACCCTTTTCGCGTTTGAGCCGAAGAGCTTCAGCACTCTCAGGGCCTGTACCTCTATGGCCTTCATGGAGCGCAGAAGGGGTGTCTTGTTGTCCAGAGCATGCCCGCTGTAGGAGCAGAAGGCTGTTGGGATAAAGAGGATGCCCTCCTTGATAAACGCGTATGAAGTGGGGTCCCACGCCGTATATCCTCTCGCCTCAAAGGTGGCGCGCAGGCCCCCGGAGGGGAAGCTGGAGGCGTCGGGTTCGCCCTGTACAAGGGCCTTGCCGGAGAACTCCATAATCACGCTGCCGTCGGGGCGGGGTGAGATAAAGCTGTCGTGTTTTTCCGCGGTGACGCCTGTCATGGGCTGGAACCAGTGGGTATAGTGTGTAGCTCCCCGCTCGACAGCCCAGTCCTTCATGGAGTTGGCCACCACGTTGGCCAGGGATATATCGAGGGGCTTGCCGTCTTCCACGGTCTTCTTCAACGCCTCATAGGTCTCCTTAGGCAGCCTTCTGCGCATGACAGCGTCGTTGAAAACCTCACTGCCGAACAGCTCGGGAAGTTTCGTCATATGTGCCTCCATTCTTCCGCTTTGCGTAAGAAAAGCCCGGATTTCGATCTCCTGAAGCGGCAAAGGGAGATCGCTGTCTGCGCCGACGGCTCGGCGCCGTCCCGGGCGGCGCGCCGTTATTATAAACAACGGCGTTTTCACTATATACTTAAATCACGCCGCTGATGCGGGCCAAATCTAATTATTATTCTTTTTTGTGCCGAAATAATGAATATTTACTCTTTACTATCAACATATTATTTTAACACAAATGAATATATCATTAAAGATGTTTTAAAAAATTTTTTAAAGATTGACGAAATGTATAATTTGTTGTAGAATAAACAACGTATATTTGTATTATACTGACGGCGAAACGGAGGCTGTTATGGGAATACTTAAAGAAGTAAAATGTAAAAACTGTGACAGAAGGTACTCTCCTCTGCTCAGCAGGTGCCCTTACTGTCATGCACGCAGAGGAAAACAGGGAAAATGATCTCACGACAACGACCATTCCGGGCTCGCGGTGATCGTCGGACTGCTGCTGCTTTTAATACTGATCGTAGAGGTGAGCGGTCTGCTGGTGTC
>JAFRAF010000146.1 GCA_017405545.1 Oscillospiraceae bacterium
CATTTTTGTATAATGGCAGGGCAGGACATAGGCCTCCGGATTCATCTCATGCACCTTGGCCTCGACCTGGGCATACAGCGCAGTATCGGGGGTTTCCGGCTTTGAGATCATAACCGTTCCGGCTGTGCGGATCTGATCCTGGTATATGTCGGCAAACTCCTCGCAGTCATGGGCAAAATGATCCGCGTCGACGATGGTCACGGGCCGCAGGAGCGTGATGCGCTCATACTCGATTTTCTGGAGATTGCGAATCACATTGCTCAGCGCGCCGACACCGGAGGGCTCTACAATAAGGTATTCCGGTTCCAGTGTGCTCTCTATCGTCATAACGGACGCATTGAGGTCCGCGCTTTTTGTGCAGCATATGCAGCCTTCGGTGAGATCCCAGACGTCTGCCTGGTCCTCGGACTTTATCATCTGCTGGTCAACGTTCGTATTTCCGTATTCATTTTCGAGGACAACAAATCTCTGCTCTGTGCGCTTTATCAATTCTTTGATAAAGGTGGTTTTGCCGGCGCCGAGGAAACCGGATATGATCAGTATTTTCACCGGATTCTACCTATTAGTCGGGAATTACGATGGGCTTAATAAGATCCTTGGGCTTATCTCTCATCAGCTCCAGAGCCTCAGCGCAGTGCTCCCAGCCGTGGAAGACGTGAGTGCACTCGGGCTTGACGTCCAGTCTGCCGGAGGAGACCAGAGAGGCCAGCTTCTCCATGCGGAGACGTCCGCCGGGCATAAGGCCGGTCAGGATCTGCTTGTGGCCCATGCCGCAGCCCCACTCAACACGGGGAATATTGACATAGTCGCCGCTGCCCAGATAGTTGACGGAGCCGATGCGGCCGCCGGGCTTCAGGGACTTGATAGCAGACTCAAAGGTGTTTACGGTACCGCCGGCGATGCAGACGCGGTCAACGCCCTTGCCGTTGGTCATAGCCATGACCTGCTCCTCGATGGAGCCCTCTTTATAAGAGATGAAATCAGTGGCGCCGTAGCCCTTGGCAGCCTCTACGCTGACGGGGCGGGTGCCCACGCAGATGATGCGGGAAGCGCCGCGGAGGTTTGCGCCGGCCACGGACATGAGGCCGACAGCGCCGATGCCGATTACCAGTACGGTGTCGCCGAACTGTACGTCAGCCAGCTCAACAGCGTGGAAGCCGGTGGGAACCATGTCGGAGAGGATGCAGGCCTCCTCAACGCTCATGCCGTCGGGAATGAGAGCCAGGTTGCCGTCTGCATCGTTAACATGGAAGTACTCGGAGAAAACGCCATCTTTAAAGTTGGAGAATTTCCAGCCGGCCAGCATTCCGCCGGAATGCATGGAATAACCGGCCTGGGCCTCCAGAGAATTCCAATCGGGGGTGATAGCGGGGACCAGTACGCGGTCGCCGGGCTTGAAGTCCTTGACTTCGGAGCCTACCTCGACGATCTCGCCGCAGCCCTCGTGGCCCAGAATCATGTCGTGACGGTCACCGATAGCGCCCTCGTAAACGGTGTGAACGTCTGAGGTGCAGATCGCGATAGCCAGGGGCTTTACGATAGCATCCAGAGGACCGCACTTGGGAATCTCTTTTTCGATCCAACCTACTTTGCCGATGCCAAGCATGGCAAAGCCTTTCATTGTCTTAGCCATAGTCTTATACTCCTTTCATATTTTATCAGTTCGCATGAAACCAGCATGCGCCCCTGATATACTGAGTCATGTGCCGAAATGCGGCGATGTGCTGTCAGCGGTGTTTGAAAACATGAATAAAAGCATGACAACACCGCAAGAACGTGTTAAAGAAATATTCAGAAAAAATTCAGAATGTGTTGCAATGATTTCTTATTTAGTATATAATTGGTATTACACGATTTAAAGCACCAAATTAATAAAAAAAGAATAGAACCAGAGGGGGGGGGGGGTAAAAACATTTGTTGACATATGATTTAAGTGAACGCAAGGGCGGCCCCATATACAAATTCCTGTATCAAAAGATAAAAGAGGAGATTATTGAAGGTAAGATTAAGCCCGGGGAAAGGCTGCCGTCCAAGCGGGCCCTTGCCGAGCAGATGAAGGTCGGAGTGATAACGGTAGCGAACGCGTATGATCTCCTTATATCCGAGGGTTATGTCAGATCAGAAGAGAAAAGGGGATACTTTGTACAGGATTTGGGAAGCATATGTATAAACGGAGGAGAGCCCGCTGCCTTTAAGGATGAGCTTACTGAGCATAAGTATCTGGCCGACTTCCGCGCAAATAGAATGAGCCTGCATATGTTCCCATCAACGGTGTGGAACAGGTATATGAGGGAGGCGCTTTCCCTTCAGGCCGATTCCCTCTTGGAAACAGTCCCGTATAAGGGGCTTTACAAGCTCAGGCTCGCAATATCCGAGTATCTGCTGCAGAACAGGGGAATTCAGGTATCTCCGTCCCAGATAATTATAGGCGCCGGCACAGAGTACCTGTACAGCCGTCTGATTCAGCTGTTCGGCAGGACCTGCACCTTTGCAAGTGAGGACCCGGGATATAAGAAGTTTGAGGCCATATCAAGGGGATACGGAAATCCCTGGGAGTATATCCCTATCGACGATCATGGGCTGATTATCGACAAGCTGGAGCAGTCAGACGCGGACGTCATACACGTTTCGCCCTCAAATCACTTTCCGACGGGAATAATAATGCCTATTACACGCCGGAAGGCGCTTCTTGACTGGGCGAACAAGGTTAAAAAGAGATATATCATCGAGGACGACTACGACAGCGAATTCCGATACTCGGGACAGCTTATCCTGCCCATGTACGCAATGGACTCCAATAATAAGGTCATCTACATGAACACCTTTTCCAAAACCCTTGTGCCCTCTATCAGGATAAGCTATATGGTTCTGCCGCCGGCGCTTATGGAGCGGTACGAGGAAACGATGAGCTTTTATTCCTGTACCGTATCCAGCTTTGAGCAGTACGCGCTGGCAAAGTTCATATCGGAAAAGCACTTTGAGCGGCATATCAATCACATGCGCAACTACTATAAAAAGCAGCGGAAGCGCATCCTCAGCTCGCTTAAAAAGGTCCCGCTGTCAGAGATATCGGATGTGTACGAGCGGGGGGCGGGCACCCATTTCCTGCTGAAGGTACATACACGGCTTACCGAGGAGGAGATCCGCAGAGTTGCCCACGAGGCCAATCTGGCGGTCTCCCTGTATTCAGACTACAGCGATCTGGTAAATGCGGAAAACCAGAATACCCTCGTAATAAATTATGCCGCTATTCAGCCCGAAAGAATAACAGAGGTCTTGATGCGAATGTCAGAAATATTTCCGGAGTGTCGGGAGTAAACAGAATCAGATAGTTCAGAAAAATATGATACCAGAACCCAAAGAAAGACTTAAAGAATTAAATTTTGTGCGTTATTATTACACAGAGCGGAGAACCGCTTCCAAAAAAACGGCGTCGGAACTGAGAAACCAGCATTTCCGGCGCCGTTTGTTATTGTTATTATTTTGGGGGATAACGTTGATAAAATGCGCAAAAAGCCCCGTCGAGAGGATGCGGAAAAAGGTTATCATCTTTCCGTGTCCCTGCAGGGGCTTTTTATCCTTGCTGTCCGGGTGCCGTCATATGACCGGACCGACCCGCTTGACCGGGGCCGTTTTATACCTTTAGCGCGTCTGTGCCGAAGCGCTGACGGTCGCTTGGCGTCATGACCGGATATACAGCCTGCGCCCTTCATCCCTGTAAACGGAATAGAAAAGGCACTGGTCGGGCCTGCATGTCACCTGCTGTATGAGTCTGCATGCGTCCTCCGCGCAGTCAGACGGGTATCGCAGAGACAGTCCGCAGTCCGCGCTTATATCCCTGGGCGTGGGCATAAAAACGCATTTGCAGCCGTTTTCCCGGAGTATCCGCTGTGCCATGGACGCTGTGCTCGTATCGCTGAATGCTGCCAGCGAATACAGTAGTTCCATGATTAAAGGGTGATAACCTGGTCTACTCCTACGCCGCCCAGAGCCTCATAGACGTTGGGGAAGCAGCCGATGCCCGCGGGAGCGATGAGCTTCGTGTCTATCTCTCTCTGATAGCAGCAGCGGTCACAGGCCATGAGCAGCATGCCGGTCTTCTCGGCCAGTGCTGCCAGTCTGGCGGCGATGTCATTCCCCTCGACCAGCATATAGCAGTTGTCGAAGAAGAACATCATACCGACTACATCGGCGTTATGGGTGCCCTTTTCGAGCTGGGGAATTATCATGTTCTCCAGAATCTCTCTGACATGATCTGATTCTAGCAAATAGGCTACTTTCATTGTAATTATCTCCTTTTTTTATTTTTTCCCGGCAACGCCGGGTTGTTATCAGCAGCAATCCTCCATACCCTCGCCGTAGAGGTTTATTAGCCCGCCGTCCATGACACGGTATAGGGCATAGCCCACCTGGCCGTCCTTATCGCCGGTTATCATCACCTCGAGAGGACCCAGCTTGTCCATGTTGAAGAAGCGTATCTTCTGGTTCTGGCGAGGGGCAGGCGTGGGCTCTGTGTAGTAGTGCTCCCCGGAGCCGTCGTCCACCACGGCCACGGTCCAGCAGAGTTTGTCGTCCGAAGTGTATATGACCACCAGGTCGTGATTTCCCTCCTCG
>JAFRAF010000147.1 GCA_017405545.1 Oscillospiraceae bacterium
ACCATCTTTTTATCGATGTCCGTTATGACCAGATTGTTGCTCTCAAGGGCGTCCTCATTCTCGAACTGGACGTTTATTGAGCTGACCGTAACGCTCATCTCATCACTGTCTATATACGACACATAGACCCACAGGGCTATAGACGCCACCAGTGAGAATACTATGTAATACGCTCTTTTTGTAGATAGTTTACTTGATATTTTACTTAATAAATCCTTCAGCATGGGTCAGTTCCCTATACGTTTTTTTTGCCGCATACTGCGCCAGGTGGGTCTTGCCTCTTCAGGCGGTATCAGCTCGTTGCGCAGCGCCTTTTCAAGGGTCTCCGGGGTCAGGTGCCGTTTGAGCATGCCGTCCACCGCCAGAGATATGGCCCCGGTCTCCTCAGACACGATTGCCACGGCGGCGTCGGATCGCTCACTCATGCCCACGCCTGCCCGGTGTCTCATTCCCAGTTCCCTTCCAAGCGCAGTGTTGCTGGACAGGGGCAGCATACAGGATGCGCCCGCTATGCGCCCGTCTCTTATTATCACCGCTCCGTCATGAAGGGGAGAATTGTGGAAGAAAATAGTCTTTATCAGGTCAGCCGAGGGGTCCGCGTTTATCTTGGTTCCGGTATTGATACAGTTTTCAAGGCTCAAATCCTTCTCAAACACGATAAGAGCTCCTGTCATAGTCCTGGACATATCCTCACAGGCCATTACGACCTGGCTGATGGCCTTGCCCGTGACCTGCGGGTCATCCGGCCGCTTGAAAAACCATTTCAGCTTGCTGGTGCTTCCCATCTTGCCCAAGGCACTTCTGAGCTCCGACTGGAACAGGATTATCAGCACAAGTATTCCCATCTCAAACGCCTTGCCTATCAGGTAATTAACCACCCGCAGATGAAGGATACTTGACAGCCACAGAACCGCGATAACGGCAATTATGCCTTTGATTATATTACTGGAATTTGTTCTCGACACAAAAGTGAGAGCGCGATATATAACGTATGCAATTATTAAAATATCCAGCAGATCCCAGAACGTTATGGTCTGCACAACGTTCCAGCATACTGTGAGAATTCTGCTTATACCGCTCATTCGAGTCTCCTACGTCTCACTATTATACAAGTTTTCACCCTTTCGCAGTCTATACCACGACATTATTTATTATATAACAATCAGTATCTTTTGGCAACAAAGATATTTTAAGAGTTTATAAATTTTCACAAAAATTGAAAGCGGCAGGCGCCCTTTGTATTGGGTATGCCTGCCGCCGCGTTTGTGCACATTGACTGTATCACAGATTCTCTATATATTCCCTGACTTCAGCCGCTTTTCCGCAGCTCATCTTACCCTCGGGACATCTGCCGGTCATATAGCAGCCGGGTCCGAAGCCCTTCACCAGCTCCGGGCAGCGGCCTTTAGCAAGCCTGAGCATCTCAAAGGCTATCTGCCTTATCTCCCACTGGGCCCTGTTGCAGGTGCGCAGGCTGACAAAATGCCTCAGCTCCCTGCAGTTCATGTTGGAGAACACGTCAAGGGTATTGCCGCTCATGCTGAAATACGGCACCGCCCAGGCGGGCAGGCTTTTATCCAGCAGTCTGTTCAGGCACTCGGAATTCCTCTCGAAAGCCGAGGCATATATCTCCATGGCCGCCGGCAACTGTCTCACTGTATCCGGAACCATGTACGCGCCCTTCATCGCCGCCAGTATAAGCTCCGGGATAACTATGCCCTGCATGCGGTGCCTCACAAGGTGTGTGAGGGTCGCAAGGGAGATGTTATCTATCCTGTAGACAAAATTGACGAGCTCCAGCGCCCTTGCCCTCTGTGTCAGGGCCGCCGCGGATATATCCGAAGCGTCGCCCGCACCGGCCATTAGCTTTTCCCACTCTGAGGCGGTGGACACGAGTTCAACCTGCCAGCTTACCTGATGCGGCTTTGCCGCATGCCCCTCGACGCTCAGGCAGGGGCAGCTGTAATTGTCCTTATCCGACTCAACTATCCCGGGGAAGAACTCGTCAAACTGCTCCTTGAGTTCCATGCCCAGAGCCTTTATCTCCGGGTATGCGGAGCCGCGCCCGTAGAGCATGGAGCATATGACGTGCTCCAGTTCTCTGGCGTTGCAGCTGAATATGAAATTACTGTAAAAGCAGTATGGCAGAATGAATCGCGCATCCTCCTTGGGTATGCCCAGCTCTATGAGCTCGGCATATGCTTTGAACAGGCCCTCCATGTTTTCGGAGTACTCCTCCCTGAGCTTTTCGTCCATCTCATCGCTGACATAATAGCCCGCCCCTGCGAAATCCACATAGCGTCTGGACTTGACGGTAAACGAGGCCAGCCTGAACTCTATCATGAACTGCTCCACAAAGACGCTGACGTTGTTGAAGGCT
>JAFRAF010000148.1 GCA_017405545.1 Oscillospiraceae bacterium
GAAATGCCAGTCCACGCCTTTCTGAGTAACATTTCTTGCAACAGCCCACGGCACGAGCAAGCGCTGAAGCGAAGGAAGATCAGGGATTCTGTTGTTCGAAATACACTGACGGCCAAGAGCGGATAACTCAATCTCTGCGATATTAAGCCAACTCCCGTGCTTTGGTGTGTAATGAATCTCCAAACGTTCGGCATAATCTCGAGCACGTTGCAGCGGAAATGTTGCGTACAGGGATGCAATACTGTAGGTGTTGAGGTTATCCATTATAAGAACAACCTTTTTTGCTGTTGGATACTGCGCAGTCAGCAACCACTCGATCTGCATTGCCCAATCTTGAGCAGTTCTTCTCTCCTGGGCATCAGCATATCTCCATCCGGCCAGAGGTTCAGTAAAGAGAAAAATGCTCGCTGTACCGTTGCGGATATACTGGTAATCCTCGTATTGGACGCCATTCTTTTTGGAGCGGAATCCCTTGCGGAAGTCGACAAAGAATTGGACAGGCTTTTCATCCATGCATACAACGGGGTATTCTTCGTCATATGGCCGGCTGTATACCTCTAGAACATCCTCCATTGCGGCCACAAATGCAGCACTGTGTTCCGGCGGAATGCACCAGCATTTCTTCAGGTTAGGCTTAATTTCGTTTTTTTAAGAATGGTAGAGATTGTGACGTGCGATATGGAGTCTATATACCCAAGTTCAACTGTTCTCTCCGCAAGCAGCCGTAGCGTCCACTTTGAATAACCCTCCGGCGGCTGTCCGCAAGCAAGCGCAATGACGTGCGCCTCCACCTCTCCGGTAACCTTTGCAGGAACAGGCGGCGTTTCGCGTTTCTTCCTATTAATTGTGGCTTCAAGCCCTTTTTCACAATAAGAAGTTCGGACCGTCTGCACTGTAGTGGGTGTGGTATGGTATGCAGTTGCAATCTCAGACACAGTCATGTATTTGTCGCTTCGTTTGTCTGAGGCAAGCAAAATGTTCGCCCGAAGGATGGTACGGGCCGGACTGTTTCCCTTTTGCACTATATCCAAAAGCTCTGCTTTATCCTGGTCACTGAGTTCAATCACATATTTGTATGACGGCATACAATAACCCCCTATAACCATCTGAGGTTATTATAGCACATCGTTTTGGTTTATACAAGTTTTAGATTTAACATAATACTAGTTTTCCGTGCCCATGTTCGCATTTACCCCGGCTCATATCCGCAAAGAGGCGCGATGATATACCATCAAACTGAGCTATGTTACTTAAGCGTCATGGCAAGCTCTATCTCGTCTTCGTCTTCATTTCCGGTCGCGGAAAAGCCCCTGTTCTCATATAGTTTTCTTGCAGTGGAAGTGTCTTTGTTGCAGGTTAAGGCAACTCTGTCCGAATCGCCGAAGGGCTTTGTCTTAATATATTCTATGACCAGGTCAAGGGCTTCGCTTCCGTACCCGCGACCCTGTTCCTCTTTGTCTATCATCATGTGCCAGATGTCATATTCCGGGATATCATAGTCATATATCACCATGACATACCCGACCATTTTTCCCGCCGCATATATTCCGAAGGGCTGACACTGGCCTCTGTAGACATACGCCTGCGCAAGGCTCCGTATCGGGTGTGAGACGTAAATCTCCTGTCCCGGCGCCAGCTTGAGATTAAATGCGTCAATAAAGTTTTCCTCTGTGATTGCATTAAGTTCTGCCATTGGTTCCTCCATATAAAGTAAAAGCTCTTTTTGCTGTAATCAGCCCGCATATAATTGCGGTCTGGGCAAAAGGCCACCGCAAAGCGGAGCTGATAGGCACGGCTTCTCCCAGGCCTTTCCGTTCCCATGCTCCGCTTTCTTAGTATCACTGCCGGAGGCCCCGTTGAGAGAGCAGGTATCGAAGGCCGGCTCATTTGGAACCGGAATATGCTTCCCGCGGTACTGTCGCCCTGATCGCAGCCTGACAGTGGATTCTTACGACTTGGTTAGCATCGCTTTCTGATATCTGCCGCAGCAGCTCCGCAAAAGGCCTGACGAACTCCGGCCTGCGTTTGCCGAGAACACGGAAGATTTCCGGCGCTTCCATTCTCACCTTGTCGTCCGCATCGTGCAGGAGCTTTTCAAATACCGGCATATGATCCCCGTAAATGCCTGGAGTGTTCGCGGCGATGTTTTCCGATGCCCAGATAAAACTGAGTCTGACCTTGGCCTCCTCATCAGCGGCAAAGCGGAACAGATCCGCCCAGTACGGCTCGATCACAGGATAGCAGCCTCGCCCGATCCTGCCGAGAGCATTAACCGCGCGCTCCCGCAAAAGCGGCGCCGGGCTGTCAAGGAAGGAGGCTATGACCGGAACCGCGTCCTGCACCGACTGCGGATACGCAAGGCCCATCTCGCCGAGCAGCCAGAGAGCCTTTGCCTGTATTTTTACGGATTCGTGGGAAAGAAGGGACGAGACACAGGGAATGCTTTCTTTCCACTTATCCCTGTTATCTGTCAGTTTTCCAAGCTCTTTATATAATTCCGAATCGGTCAATTTGTTATCTCCTCAAACGGGTATTTGTCTGTCAAGCCCCCGCTGTTTCAGCGGCCGGGTCTTTGACCTGCAGAAGTAATCTGCGATATGTATGGGTGTTTTTCCCGTTCTCATAGTTGCTGTCTTCGACGAATACCTCTTTTCCGCAGATCAGATCCACCTCCCACCCCGTGTTTTCCGGGCAGCCAAAAAATCTGATTATTTTGGGATCCGCTTTGATCCTGCATTTTATGCCGGTGATCCGTCTGTTTTCATCCATGATGAAGGACACGAATTCTGCGAACTCATAACGTTCCCGGTCTCCCGGAAACAGCTTCACCGTCGTACCGACAACTGCCGGAACGAGACAGTGGGAATTCTTATGGACGGGCTCTACCGACGGTATGGGAGAGGTGATGTCATATCCGAAATCACAGCAAAGACAATACTCTTTCTCTGCCTCTTCCTTTTTTTCTTTCTTGTCCTTGTAAAAAAGCCCGCTGAATGGATTCTTTATCGGTTTTATCTCCTCGTAATTCTGAATTCAGCAAGGGAGTATATTTCCAGCCATCTTTGTCGAGTTGCCTTAATGATGAGTATACTCAAGACCCATTCTCACAGATGACTGTTTGATAAACCGACTGATCGGCAGCCTCTGCCCGGCTCGAGTGATCAGCGCGACGACCTCCGCATGCATTGGGACAACGGCGTGAATAAAATGATACATATTTGCGCTGCCCACACGACCCTGCTCGTCAGGAATATGCCGTTGACCGGTCGAGTCAGGGCACTCGGATCGATGTTATGGTTTCGGCAAACGGGAATTTGCTACTTGACATATCTTGGGTCAAGCAACGGTTTTCCATCTTTATCGACCAACACCGTGAGGCCGCCTATATTGGTCCAATGAGCTAATAAATACTGGACACCAGTCTCTTTGTCAACAATGATACGAGCCCCTTGCATTAAACCTTTCTTTTCAATAAACTCAAACCGCTTATCCATTGCTTTTACCTCCATAAAGGTCTGACTTGTCAGTTTTCTACATCAACAAATTGCGCCGCTGAATGATCCCACTTATACTAATCAGGTGATATTACTTTGATTTCGCCCATTGTATCGCATTTATATGTTTAAGCTTCCATAATATACCGTACTACTTCAAAAAACTGTAGCTCTACATATGACCTATAGACTCAACTCAGGCTCGAGTGATCAATGTGACTGCATTCACATGCCTCGGGTGGGTGGCGTGAATAAAAAGGTGTATTTTTACGCTTCCCACACGACCCTGCTCATCAGGAATATGCCGTTGACCGGTCGAGTCAGGGCACTCGGATCGATGCCGCTGTCTCACTCTTTTTCAAAGATCACCGTCTTGTTTTTCAACGAAATCTTCCCGACCCTGAAACCGTAATTCAGTAATTCTTTCTTGTAATTCAAGAATGAATGATCCATCGGTAAGCCGGCAATCATCTCTATCTCGTCGAACGTCAGCATAAAACTGTCCGTGCCGTTATCCCTGATCCACATCCACAGTGGCTCATATTTACTCATCTTTTATTTCTCCCGATTATTGTTTCTTTTTTCGAAGTTTTAAGTCTACGCTGCTCCTTTTCTTCAGACGCTTCTCCATCTGCTTTGCTCTATCTTTTACAGGGATCTCCGGATCACTGTCCTCGAATAGCGTCCGAAGATCCTCCAGCGGCAGCAGATTCACGGCAAGACAGAACAGCGCCTTTTTTCGGCCATCGTTATATTCCGCAAGCAGCCGGTCAAGGATCCGACGCTTCTCCGCTTGTTCTGCGTTATATGCTTCCTCACCGATTCTCTGTATTTTCTCAAGATCGGCTTTCTGATTCCTGTGCGTAATGAAAGAATCAAACTCATCAATATTTGCATACTTCTCACACGGGTACTCCGGGCATCGGAAGCAATACTCCGGCTTGCCATGCTCCAGACTGCATCTGGTTATCGGGCAGGGCTGATTCCCGAATCCACAGCCGCCGCAATGCCCGGAAAGATGCATCGAACACAGCTTGCAGTTCAGCCCGCAAAGTGAAAAATATGGATTGTTTCTTGTAAAGCTTTTCATGTTATTACATCCTTATAAGCCGGATTCTGTCACTTTTTTGCTATCACAATCGGTTGATAAAAGTCTGTTTCTTCCGGGAACTTCCAAACCACATTACTGCATCCGTTTGCCCGGAGCAGATTCGTAAGTTCCTCCCTGCGAGTCGCCCTGTATTCACACACAAACTTGCTGATCTGCAGGTCATCCTCATCGTCGATGATGTACTGCGTCAGCCGATAGTTATCGCCGCTCCAGACCCAGGTTTGGAAGGAAACGCGCTGTCCCTTGTTCGTTCTATGGATGTATGGCGGAGAATACGGCGGCTTTTCGGCCAGAAGGCTGTCATAATCCCGGATGCTGGCCACAAAGATGCCGCCTCGCCTGATTCGACCAACGATGCTCATGACAGCCGTTTCCAGTGCCTCACCTGTAAGCATGTGCGGCAGAGCGTTGTCCATAGCGATTACAATATCAAACTGCTTTGAAAAGACATCAGATAAAGCGCAGAAATCCGCATGCTCAAAGCGAATATTTACACCGTTCTTCTCAGCGCGATCAGCCGCCTCCGCAAGCTCCCCGTCGCTGATGTCCGATGCGGTCACATTATATCCGAGCGCAGCCAGCCCGATTGCCTGCGTTCCGATTCCGCATGCGCAGTCGAGTATCTGCGCTGTTCTGTCAAATCCGTTATCAGCAAAGATCCTGTTCAGAATAACAGCCTGCTCCCGTGTCGCTGCCTGCCAGTCAAGAAACAGTTTGTCATATTGAGTTGACAGATTATCATAAAAGGTCTGCGTAATACTCATGCGCTTTTCTCTCTCACAAATCCCGATTTATATTACAATTCCCTATAAAACCTGACCGCTCCGGCAACCTCCTTCTCCGTAGGATGCCCCTTGGCGATGCCGCCGATCTTTCCGAAGGGTCCGAAGGTGTCGAAGCCGCAGCAGTGGTATTTGCCGATCTCGCGGCAGCGCTTTTTGTTCACGACCGCACGAATCCCTTTCAGAAAGCCTCCGACCGGCGCGCCGTGGGTATAGATATAGAACACATCTTTGCTTTCCGGCAGATGCGCGTCGGCAAATGATATGATTTGCTTTGCAAACGAGCTGAAATAGATGCCGGAGGCAAGCCCGATCCGGTCAAAGGCCGACAGATCGGCGTCCGGCTGCTGAGTCACGTCGATCAGCGTTACGGAGCTGTCCGCCTCCGCGATGGCGTCCAGCAGTTTCTTCGTGTTGCCGTGATGCCTGGAATAATAGACGATAGCAGTTTTCATATCGCATCCCCTTCCCTCATACTTCGCATCATCAATACGACTGATTCCACATGCCTTGAGACGACGACTTGGATATCGTCGGTAAGCGGAAATATATCCGGGCAAAGCGCTCTGACTATGCAAGTCAACGATTGGCCGGATCATTATTCCCCGTTCCTGTTCTGATCAGGTGTCCTTCCTGTATCGCTGCGAATGTCGCTGCTGCGCTGACAAACACCCCACTATATTTCAAATCAATAAACGTTAATGTCATCGGAAGCACAAAAAGCAGTATTCCCGTCACCTTATTCATTACTGTATGCAGGGTAACCATTTGCTTTCGCATTACATATCCGGAAATCAAGTTGATCGCCTTGATCACGGCAATCACGATGATCCAGATGATAAGCCAGGCCGGTACGTGAATGACCGGAATGAGTTTTATCAGACACACAACGACCAATACAAAATCAGCCGCTGTATCAAGCTTCGATCCAAACTCGCTGGCAGTGCCCGTTTTCCGCGCAACAGCCCCATCTGCCATATCGCTGACCCCGGCAGTGATATACAAGACATAGAACGCCGGTGAAAACACAGGGCAGAACAGTAAAACTATACCGCAAACGATCCGGATTCCGGTGATGATGTTTGCCATATTACACAGGTGTCCCCACTTCGATCAGATTCCCGTCCGGATCATAGAAACGTATGACCTTCTGTCCCCAACTGTGGGTCATGAGCCGGTTGACGTATTTCACTTCCGGATAATAGCTCTCCAGCCTTTCCACAAATCCTTCTATGTCACGTTCCTCAAAATAGATTTCACATGAGTTATTCTCCGGAATAATCTTTTTACCGAGGAACTCTTTCCAGTATTTTTCTTCCTGTAGCACGAGCCCTTCCGTCAGGATCATATTACCGTCATTATCGAGGACAAGCTCAAGGCCGAACAAGTCATGATAAAACCGCCTGGATCTTTCGATATCTTTAACAACGATCAATACATTCTTCAGCTTCATCTGAGATTATCCTCCCTGACAATAGTTCTATAGTTTCGGCACGGCTCGAGACATCGAGACTACGACCTCACAATGGCACGAGGAAAGGAAATAGATAGTCATCCTTCGTGCCTGTTTGCAAAACGCGGTCAGGAACATATCCACGAAGACACGTACGTAGAAACATGTCGACAAGTTGAACTTGTCCTTCAGCAATTCAGCGCCTTGACCATAACACGGCTGTTCAGCACTTCGTACCCGAATTTTCGATACAAATCATGGGCGTCTCTTGTAATCAGAATCCCTCGAAGACCGTTATATTCCGGTAGGGATTCTATATAAGACACCAGCGCAGCCCCCAGCCCCTTATGCTGATAGTCCGTATCAATAATAACGTCACACAGATAATAGGTTGTGGCGTAGTCGCTGATGACTCTTGCAAAACCAACAAGCTTTTTGCCGTCATCAAGCCGTACACCATAACACGATGAATTCCGCATAGACTTTTCGATTTGCTCAGCTGAGCGTTTATCTGCCCAATATGTCATCCTGAGCAGCCGGATGACTTCATCGATGTTCATTTTATCCGATCCATCAACAATACTGAAACTCATACCGATCACCCCATCTATTCAGTAACAGTAATTCTGTATTCACAACCCGGCTCGGGTGAGTTTCACAACTGATTCTACATGCCAGCTTCGCGGGAACATGTCCACGGCCTCGGCTTTTACGGCGGTATAGCCCAGCCGGGAGAAGATCTTCAGGTCCCGGGCAAGGGTGGCGGGGTCGCATGAGACATAAACCACCCTTTGGGGCCATATATCCGCGATTATGCCGGGCACGTCGGGGGCCAGACCCTTCCTCGGGGGGTCCACCACGACCACGTCGATCTTTTCACCGGACAGGCGCAGGCGCTCGGCGGCGGCTCCCGCATCGGCGAGGACGAATTCAGCGTTGTCTATACCGTTGGATCGGGCGTTTTCCGCCGCGTCTGATACGGCGGACTCCACCACCTCGGCGCCGATGGCGCGGCGGCAGTGCCTTGCCATGCACAGGGTGATGGTGCCGGTGCCACAGTACAGATCCAGCACCGTGTCCCCGGTGCCGAGGGCAGCGTACTCCAGCGCCTTGTTGTAAAGCAGCTCCGCCTGCCGGGGATTCACCTGGAAAAAGGAGGCGGGGGAGAGCTTGAAGCGCAGTCCGCACAGCTCGTCCTCAATGGCGTCGGCACCCCATAAGGTGACGAACTCACCGGCGAGGACTGTGTTGCCGGGCCTGTTGTTTATGTTAAGCACTATGCCGGCGGTTTCCGGGCAGCCGTCCAGTATGAGTTCTATAAGCCTGTCCTTTTTCGGTAGCTTGTCATCGGTGCAGACCAGCGTGACCTGTAGCGTACCATCCGCCCGGGAGGAGCGGCAGAACACATGGCGGACGAGTCCGCTGTGGGTCTTTTCATCGTAGGGCTTTGCCTTGGATTGTTCCATCCAGCGCTTTACGGCCTTGAGCGCCCTGTCGGCGGCGGGCTGCTGAATCAAGCATCTGTCCACAGGGCAGATGTCATGGCTGCGTTCCCGGTAAAAGCCGCTTACGGGCCCGTTCTTGTTCCTGCCTATGGCGTATATGGCCTTATTTCTGTAATTATATATGCTGTCTGCGCCTGTTATCTTCTCAACCTGCAGTTCAAGCCCGCCGATGCGCTGTATATCAGACTGCACCTTGTCCAGCTTGAAGCTGAGCTCCTCTGAATAGTCCATGTGCATCAGGGAACAGCCGCCGCATTTGCTGAACACGGGACAGGCGGGGCTGAGCCTGTGGGGGGAGGGCTCGATCAGCCGCTCAACCTTGGCCCACATGAGCTTGTCGGTGACCTTGAGTATGCGTATGTCGCACACCTCGCCCCTTATTGCTCCCTTTACAAAAACTGCCCGGCCGTCAATGCGGGCAACTCCGTGCCCCTGGGAGGTGTAGCCCTCTATAGCTGCGCGGTATATGCTGTTTTTAGCCGGCTGTGCCATGGTCGGTCTCCTGTTTTTTAAGTATTGTTTTCTGTTTGACATTATAGCCTGTTTAGCCGCTGTTTTCAACTCGCATTGCACGTATGTGCCGAGATGCAGGAGAGAAAACGTCCCCGAACACGTTTGTCCGGGGACTGGTTGAGCATACTCACATCAGCGGTGAGATGACCCTCAGGCATCGGCCGGCGAGCTTGCGGAGGACAGGGTCGTTCCTCAGCAGGTCCCGGTTGACGCGCACGCACTTTTTGAGGGTGTCCTGTATGTCCTTCTCCACGTTGGCGATGACCGGAGCCTCATGCATGTATATGGCGCACTCAAAGTGGTGGTATAGACTGCGGTAATCGAAATTGATAGTACCCACGACCGCCCTTGTATCGTCGCTGACCATGACCTTTGAGTGGACAAAGCCGGGGCTGTACTCGTAGATTTTGACCCCTCTGTCCAGGAGATTGCGATAATAGGTGTGGGCCACGGCGAAAGCGCTCTGCTTATCCGGCTTGTGGGGCAGTATAAGCACCACGTCCACACCCCGCTCGGCCGCGAAGGTGAGGGCCGTAACCAACTCGTTGTCCACGATGAAATAGGGGGTCATGATATGCACATAGCGCTTTGCCTGATTGATGATGTCCATATAGACCAGCTCGCCCACGTGCCGCCTGTCAAGGGGACTGTCAGCGTAGGGAATGACATAGCCGGGGGTCTCGGCTTTTATTCCCGATGTGACGTCCAGATAGCTTGTGTAATCCTCCGCCTTGTAATCGGGGCTGCTGACATTCCACATCTGCAGGAACATGAGCGTCATGCTTTTGACCGCATCGCCCCGCAGCATGATTGCGTTGTCCTTCCAGTGCCCGTGAAGGACCTTGCGGTTTATATACTCGTCCGCCAGATTGATCCCGCCGGTGAAACCGACCTTGCCGTCGATAACCATTACCTTGCGGTGGTCGCGGTTGTTGTAGTGGGTGGAGACAAAGGGCCGAAGCGGCGAGAACATTTTACAGGCGATGCCCAGCTTTTCCAGCTTTTGGGGGTAGTCGTAGGGGAGAAGCGCGATGGCGCATGTGCCGTCATACATGACTCTGACCTCAACTCCCTGCTGGGCCTTTTCGGCCAGGACCTCCAGGACCCGGCCCCACATATAGCCCTCGTCCACTATGAAGAATTCCAGGAAAATGAACTCCTTCGCCTGTCGGAGCTGCCATATCATAGACTCCATGGCGGTCTCGCCCGAGGGGTAGTAGCGCATGTCTGTGTTCCGGAATGCGGGGAATCCGCCGCTTCTCAGATATATGGCGAGATTTCGCATCCCCTCGGGGAGTTCTTCGGCTTTAGCCTCCTCCGGGAGGTGGGAAAGGGACTCGGTGAATTGGAGCACCTCGTTGCATTTGTCTATCATCATCCGGTGCCCCAGCTCTGACTTGATGTACAGGTACAGCAGCAGCCCGAACAGGGGGAGGACCATAATGAGAAGTATCCATGTTATTTTGACCGTCGGGTTGTCGTTGTTGGCCACAATACGCAGTACGACTATCACCGCAAAGAGGATATTGGCGCCCCAGAAGTAGTTTGAGTGGTCGCCCAGCCACTGGACGAAATAGAACAGTATGCCTATCTGCAGCAGAAGAAGGAGCATAATTATGCCCGTTCGTCCGAATATTATCTTGAGTATGCCGCGCTTGCCTTTTTCAAGAAGCAATATCTTTTCGCTGTCCAAAAAACATAGTCACCTCCCTCATGCAGACTTGCGGCGGGCCATGCAGCTTGCCGCCTACTATAAGGATCACGTTATAATCATAAAAGATATTTAACTGATTATAACATATTTCGCTTATGGGAGCAAGCGATCGGTGATTCCGGACATGTCATTATGGATAAACTGAGGGCCGACGAAGCATCGCCGGCCCTGAAATATCTTTTATATGGCGCCGTCCCCTCTGCTTGAACAGGTAATGCCCGCTGTGATGCGAGAGGATTACGCACGCTTTTTCAGCTCAAATCCATGGAGGAGTATCTCATGATAAGTGTGGCGAGCTGGGCTCTTGTCACCTCGCCGCCGGGGCTGATGGCGGTGTCGCTGGTGCCCTTGATGAGGCCCACATCAACCGCCCACTGTACGGCGTCAAGTGCCCAGTCGGAGATGTCCCCGGCGTCCTCGAAAGCCGACAGGTCGGCTCTGTGCTCATCCGCGCTGCCATTGGAAAAACGGTAGAGGATGACAGCCAGCATCTCTCTGGTTATGCCGCTTTCGGGGCTGAAGCTTGTTTCGGAGGTGCCCTTGACCACGTCGTTTTCCCAGGCCCACAGCAGGGCGTTCAAATATGCCGCATCGGCGGGCACGTCCGTAAAGGGGACGGACTCCGCAACGGGGTCGGGGGACTTGGCGCAGCGCCACATGGTGTCCACCAGCTCGGCCCGGGTGGCCGTCTCGTTGGGTCGGAAACGACCCGCCTGAGTGTCCATGAGCTTGTTCTTCATGCAGAAGCTCACGCCCTCCAGATACCAGGGCGCGTCGGGCATATGACTGTTGCCGTCATAGCCGAGCAGTACCCAGGGCAGCTCGACTCCGCTGAGGCTCTGCATCCAGGTGTTGCCGTTGGCCCGCTTCACATCCAGCGTATTTATCAGCGTGGTCCTTACCCTCTGGCGTTTGCCGTCCTGCCAGGGGTTCATTGCGCTGCTGACGGTGCTGTATACATAGTATTTGTCGTTGCATTTGCCCAGATACAACATCTGATGGCCGGGGAACTGGAGCAGAGTGCCCAGGGGCAGCTTATCCAGAACGGCCTCCTTGGCCTCCACGGGCCAGTCGGCGATGCTGAGCGTGTCTATGGGCATAAGCCACTGCCAATTGGTGTTTCGGGGCAGGTCGAGGCCGAAGCACAGGAAGATATTGCGGTTGAAGCTTGTGCAGTCCTCGTTGTACAGCATGGCGCCCCAGCCATAGGCGTCACCGAGAGCGCCGAAGGCCACCTTGGCGATGTTGGCCTTTGTAAGGGGCAGGTAGCTCTCGCTGAGCTTTTCACGGGCGTTGAGCATTGCGGGATGCTTGCTGTAGCTGCCGTCCTCATTGCGCACGGGGAGATAGACGGCGTAGTTATGTACAGGCAGGCGGTTGATCACCAGCGTGCCCGGCTCCATCTCATCCATACGCTCTAAAACGGTGCCCATGGTGATGAGGCGGCGGGAGGTCTCGGGCGAGCTGATGGAGTAGTCGGTGTACATCTTGTCGCCGTAGA
>JAFRAF010000149.1 GCA_017405545.1 Oscillospiraceae bacterium
ACCCGGACGGGGTGGATCTGGTGACAGGGCTGATAAGCTCCGGCGCTGTTTACGAAAGGGCGCGGAAATACGCGGAGTCATACACGGACATTCCCTTCCCCTCGGGCTGGAAGGCCAACATAGAGGGTGTTGACCTGAATCTTCAATATCCGGCGGGATGGGAGCGGGCACGAGAGATAAAGTTCGAGCAGGGGTTTACAAGTCCCGGTCCGAGGGACTACGTGGGCACAAAGCCTCTGGAGGCGCCGGAGAGTCGAGCAATATACGAATTCACCACAGTGCACGACTTTGATCTGAGCATCTCATACCATACCCAGGGCGGGGTAATATACTGGCGTTATATGGACATTGAGCCCCGCGGGGCAAAGGTGCTGGCGGAGAAATTCGCAAGCTTCAGCGGCTACAGCGTGGAGGACGCCCCCGAGCAGTCCGCCTACGCCGGCTACAAGGACTGGTTCATAATGAAGTACGACCGGCCCGGCTACACCGTAGAGGCCGGCCGGGGAAATAATCCCCTGCCCCTGTCCCAGCTCTCCCGGATATACCGGGACAATCTGGGCATACTTGTAAGCGCGCTGATGGGCTGAGGCGTAATAACTCTTTGGTAAAGGGGATCAAAAAAGCACCGGGGCAGTGGGATAAAGCTCCCGCTGCCCCGGCGCGCTTTATGGCAAGAATATCTACGCTAAAAGTGAAACCGGCTTTTTATTCGTCTATCCGCCTGCACTCCAGATAGTACCTCTTGTCAACGGCATGGCCGATGGAAAAGCTCTTTTTGGGGTACACCCCTCTGGCGGCTATGGAGCCGAAGAGTTCCGCCTTGTCCAGTCTCGGCAGCAGTATGCCGCCGCTGTTTTCCCGCGAGGCAAGAGCCGCTGCCTCCTCATCTCCGTGGATGTAGTCTATCGCGCAGCCGTCCCTGTCCCGCAGTTCCTCCAGGAAGCTGTCGGAGACGGACACAAGTTCAGCCAGAGACACGCCCTTCAGGTTCAGCTCACAGCTTCCGTCACGGGTAATTATAATGAGCTTTTTCTCGTCACCCTCGGTGGACATTGCTGCAAAGCGCTCCTCCGCCTGCCGCAAAAAGGTCTCCGGCTCCACGCCGAATATGACCCTGTGTATGGGCTCGAAGCTGACTGCGTCGTCATACAGGTTCACCAGCTCCACCAGAGCGTATCTGGCTGGATGGCACTCACACTGCTCCGGTGTAAGCCCTGCCTTCAGCCGGTCCCAACACAGCTTGGCGGCGGCAAGGCTGTGGTTTCCGTCACCTATGGCAAACAGGGGTTCGTCCCCTCTGCGTTCACCGCCCAGGCCGTCCAGCACCGCGCCCAGCCTGTCGCTGTCCTGTCCGGAGAGCCTCCAGCCCGTGATATGGCCGCCCTTTTCCATGAGTTCGAAGTCGTATATCATGTTCGCGTCGGATTTCAGTTCTCCCGCGCAGCCTATCAGTCTGTCCTCCGGGTCGTTGATGAACAGCATTATATGGGGCAACTCCAGCACCGCGCCGGAGCGCACCTTCACGCGGGGCGGCAGACGCTCCTCTACGGTCCGCTCGGTGGGTCTAATAGGGGTGGCTTCGCCCCTGTAGGAGTAGGCCTCCAGATCCACGGCTCCCACAAGGCCGCGGCGGATGGCACCGTCCGACAGCCGCCGCTCCACATATATGTAGGAGCTCTCAAGCAGGGTGAATATCTCCCCGCCCAGATAATCCAGCATACGTCTGTTCACCGCGGCTATCTTTTCATCCGTGTCGGGGCGGCCCAGATGGGCCTCCGGCAGGATGAGCCGCAGGGTCGAGGGGGCGTCGCCCACCAGCTTTTCGACCCTGTCCCAGTAGTCCGGGTCAGACGTGAACTGGTCGCAGGCTATGACGCTCCAGCGCTCCAGCTCCGCACTGCGGGGTATGAGTATATCGGCGGGCAAAAACAATCTGTTATTCATGCTTCTCTCCGTTCCGCCGCCGTACTCCGGCGGTCTGATTGAATTATGGCAAGTGCAGTGTGGTTTTCACACTGCACTGCCGGTTTTTTCTATTCGCAGCCGCTTTTGGTGCCGCGCTTTACATCTACGCGTATATGGGATATCGCTTGCAGAGCTCGTCAACGCGGCTGATTATCTCCTCTTTTTTGCTGTCGAAGTCCGTGACGGCCATGTAAATCAGCTCGCCCACCTGGCTGCAGTCGTCCTCGTTGAAGCCCCTTGTGGTGACGGCAGGCGTGCCGAGGCGCAGGCCCGAGGTCTCCTTGGCGCCTCCGGGGTCGTCGGGTATCATATTCTTGTTGGCGGTGATGCGCACGGAGTCCAGTCTCTCCTCCAGGACCCGTCCGCTGATACTATTGTCCCTCAGATCCATGAGCATGAGGTGGTTATCCGTGCCGCCGGAGACGA
>JAFRAF010000150.1 GCA_017405545.1 Oscillospiraceae bacterium
CCCCTCTGGCCGTGCGGTCCCTGAGCGGAAATCTGACAACTGTTGTGGCAAATATGGCCGACCACCAGGTCATAGTGAGCTTTACCCCGAAAACCGCAAGCACCCAGGAGCCCACTACACGCTTGGGGCCCAGAAAGCGCAGCAGCAGATAGCCCACAACCGTGGGCGGCAGCACCAGCGGCATGGTCAGTATCACATCGAGGACGCCCTTGAGCATCCTCGGCACCTTCGCAATATAATAAGCGGCAAAAATGCCCGCAAAAAAGATTATTACCGTGCTTATCCCGGCTATGCGCAGGGAGTTATAAAGCGGAAACCAGTCCAAGAGATCACCTGCCCATCCTTAAAAGTGCACTGAATGATTATCACAGCGAAAACAGGCGGGCAGCTTTCGTTGTCCGCCTGTTTCAGCCTGTCTTATGACCTCATGCTATGAGAGAGGGGTGAATCCCACCGCTTCAAATATAGCGCTGGCCTCGTCGCCCTTGAGGAAATCAAGGAACGCCTGTGCCGCCTCCTGATTCGCGCTGATATTCAAAACAGCCGCGGGATAAATGACCTGTCCGCACATATCGGAAGTCGCTGTATCGACGACCTCCAGTCCGGCGGAAAAGGCGTCGGTGGCGTAGATTATGCCGCAGTCCACCGTGGCCTCGGCCACCTGAGTCGTGACCTCTTTTACGTTGGAGCCGTAGGTGATATGACCGGCGTTGGCCAGGTCTTCCTCATTGAGCTCGTAATAGGCCAGAATCTTCTGGGTGTACTGTCCCACGGGTACGTCGCTGTTGCCCATGGCAAGCATGATGTTTCCGTCCTTGAGTCCGGCCGCCAGATCGTCGTAGGAGCCTATGCCGGCGGGATTGCCCTCGGGAACGGCCAGAGCGACCTTGTTATCCAGCAGGTCAACGCGGCTGCCCTGGAGCACGAAGTCAAGCCCCTCCTCGTTGCCGCCCTCGGCGTCCTTGGAAGCGTCGAGCTGATTCATCTGCTTGGGCGCAGCGGAGATGAATATGTCGCAGTCGGCGCCCTCCTGGATCTGGGTCTTCAGGGTTCCGGAGGAATCGTAGTTGAATACAAGGGTCACATTGGGCGCGACATCTTTGTATACCTCCGCGATCTGATCCAGAGTCTCGGTCATGGACGCGGCAGCGAATACGATGAGCTCCACGGGTTCGGCCGTCTCCTGGGCTTCCGCCTCGGCGCTGTCCTCCGCCTCGGCGGCGTCGGCGTTCTCTTCGGCTTCCGCAGTGTCAGCCGCGGTATCGGCTGCGGCGTCTTCTCCGGCGGGCTCGGATGTGCCGCTTTCTGCGCCGCATCCGGCCAGCAGAGCCACCATCATAAGGGCGATGAGCAGCAGAGCCAAGCTTTTTTTCATAATAAAAAATCCTCCCTAAAAAATATTAATCCATACAGAATAAAGGCATATCCGCTCCCGGACAGAGTCCGTAAGAGCTCCTCCCCCGAAAAAGCATGACTGTACGGTCAAAAACCAAAGGCGCCCATTCCTGTTTTACCCACATAACGCTTTCCACGGCAAATGCACATGCTTTATTCTTATCAAACATTATTCTTTCATAAAATATATTTTTTGTCAAGTATATTCTCAGTAAAAAATAATTAATATCTCCCGCCCGAGATTACTGCCTCGCAGCCGGACTTTTGTCCGCGCCCGGACGGGGCCGGTATTAGGAAATAAAGCGCGCCGGGCAACCTGTTTGCAGGCCGCCCGGCGCGTCTTCTGAGAGCATTATAAATATGACCTTATTTCAGGAACATACGCACGAGCCTTTCCCCGGATTTGCTGTAGGGGCGATAGCGCATGTTCAGGTCTATCCAGGTCTTTTTATCCACTATGGATTTGCTGTGTGAGAAGGTATCAAAGCCGGTCCTGCCGTGGTAGGCTCCCATACCGCTTTCCCCCACGCCGCCGAAGCCCATGTTGCTGGTGGCAAGGTGGATGATCGTGTCGTTTATGCAGCCCCCGCCGAAGGCGCAGCGGGTGGTTATCTCCTTCTGTACGGCCCTGTCCTCACTGAACACATACAGGGCCAGAGGGCGGGCACCGGAGTTTATAATATCTATGGCATCCGAAGCCCTGTCGATGGATATGACGGGCAGCACCGTGCCGAATATCTCCTCCTGCATGACGGGGTCGTCAAAGCTGATGTTGTCCAGCACAGTGGGCTCTATCTGCAGCTTATCCGGGTCGCCCCCTCCGCCGCAGACCGTTTTGGCCGGGTCTATCAGGCCCAGCACACGATTATAGTGCTTTTCATTTATCATGCGGCTGTACTCGGGGTTGTCAAGGGGCCTGTCCCCAAGCTGCCGGCCTATCTCGCGTACGATCTCGGATATGAGCATGTCCTTCACGGCGCTCTCGCAAAGCACGAAGTCCGGCGCGACGCAGGTCTGGCCGGAGTTTAGGAACTTGCCGAACACTATGCGTCTGGCCGCAAGGGGCAGCTTTGCTGTGCGGTCCACGATCACGGGGCTCTTGCCCCCCAGCTCAAGGGCCGCGGGAGTCAGGTGCTCGGCGGCGTTGCGCAGGACCTCTTTGCCCACCGCCTGAGAGCCGGTGAAGAATATGAAGTCAAACTTCTGCTTGAGAAGGCTCTGATTCTCTGCCCTACCCCCGGTCACCACGGCACAGAGCTCCTCGGGCAGAGCCTCGGAGAGCATGCTCCGCAGCACCTCGGAGGTGGCCGGCGAGTATGCGCTGGGCTTAACGATGACCGTGTTGCCCGCCGCAAGGGCGTC
>JAFRAF010000151.1 GCA_017405545.1 Oscillospiraceae bacterium
AATTTTTATTGTTTTAATCTGTCGCATGTGGTATAATAACACAAAATATACCTTTTCGCTTTGCGGGGCGATACGCCCCCGCGGGAGCGGAGGAAGGGAGACCGATATGGCGGAGAACAGCGGCAATTTCAGGACCCGGATTCTGGGCGGCTTTGACAGGCTGGACGTCATCAAATACATCGAAAAGCTGGCCGCCGAGCGGAACGACTGCAGGTCCGAACTGGAAAAACTGAAAGAGGAGATACAGGCCCTCACCGACGACAACGACGCCCTTCGCATGAGGAACAGCGACCTGCGGCGGGAGCTGAGCGAGTGCAGGGCAAAGGCCGAACAGCAGAGCGGACAGAACGCTCTGGACGAGACGGCGAAGGAGCTGGAGCAGCTGCGCCGGGACATGACGGAGCTGTTTGAGTCGATAAAAAAGGCCGTGGACAGCTCAAACGCCGGCTTCAGGGGCGTTTACCCCGCCATAGACATGGCAGACGCCCGCATAAGCAATCTGCAAAACCGCATTGCTGCCCTGCGTGAGGAGCTGTAACTATGGAATATGAGATCAACGCGGCGGAGATCCGACGATATATACCCGAGCTGAGAGCCGGGGACAGGGTGTATCTGAGCGGCCGGGTCTACACCTCCCGGGACGCCGCCCACAAGGAGCTTTTTGCCCTGATGGACGAGGGCAGGCCGCTGCCCTTCGATATTAAAGACGCGGTGATCTACTACGCCGGACCCACCCCCGGCGGGGAGGGGAGAGCCACCGGGGCCTGCGGCCCCACCACATCCTCCCGTATGGACAGCTTTGCCCCGACCCTGTACAGGATGGGCCTTGCCGCCACCATTGGCAAGGGCGAGCGCAGCGACGAGGTGGAAAAGGCAATCGTGGAGACCGGCGGGGTGTACCTCTGCGCCGTGGGCGGAGCGGGGGCCCTTATAGCTCAGTGCGTGGACAAGGCCGACGAGATAGCCTTCCCTGAGCTGGGCTGCGAGTCGGTCAAGAGCCTGCAGGTCAGCCGCATGCCCCTGACCGTGGCGATAGACTGCCGCGGCGGCAATATATTCCGGCAGGGCAGGGAGGCCTTTGCCGCAAAGGAATAGACGTCGTGGAGAGCTTTTGCAGCGGTAACAGCGGGATCGCAATAATAAGACTACGGCGGATCAAACCCGAATAATTATTTGCAATAGAATAAAACTATTGATTTATTCTGTATTTTAATATATAATTTTAATATACTTTTTTATAAAAAAGTCACTTTGAAAAATTGAATTCGCATTGAATTCGCATTGAATTCGCATTGAATTCGCATTGAATTCGCATTGAATTCGATATCAAAGGTGGCTTTTTTTTTATTTTAGTTTGTTTCAAAACAGAATCGATGCTTAGAAAAGGAGAACAGTAATGAATACTTCAAAACGAATGACAGGACGTTCGCTCATTTCCCTTTTCCTGTGTATGCTGATGCTGTTGACGGTGGTTATTACGCCTGCATCAGCGGCGGAGGACTATCGAGGCTGGTCACAGAGCGACTCTCGATGGGGACGCCTTATCATGGGCGATGACAAAGCCGCTACAGTCTCAGGCTACGGCTGCGCCAGCGTATCCATGGCTAAGATTTTGGTTCAGAGCGGCGCCGTGGCCTCCGGATATACTCCGGCGACCTTTGTAAAGTACATGAACCAGATCGGCAACTATGTTATGCTGCCCAGCAACGCTTCCGGCTCTATCAAAAGCTGGGCAAACGCCTGCAAGGCCGGAACCGGCTTGAGCTTTGTTAAAGTAGTCGACACGAGCAGCGCGGCCCCAGTTGTAAATTATATAAACTGCGGGTATTACTGCATCGTCGGCGGCCAGACAAAGTACGGCGGCCATTTCTGCGCGGTTGACAACGCAAAGACCATTGCCAACGGCTATCTGACCATCATGAATTCCTGGAGCAATACGTCAAATAACATCAACGTAAAATACTCCAACGTGTTTAAAAGCCTGAATAAGGTCGTCCTGTTCAAGAAGAGCGGCACGACCCCCACAGGGACAACCATAACCTACGATACAATTGACACCGATACATATTACATCCAGAACGCGTCCACCGGGACTTACCTGACCCTTGACGGCGGCAAGGACGCCAAGGCCCAGAATGTCTCCGTTGCCGCCTATACCGGCGCCAAGGCCCAGCAGATGGTCGTTACCTACAGCAGCAAGGGCTGCACTATCCGTCCGGCCTGCTGCGCATCCCGTCTGCTCAATCCCTATGCGGATTCGGTGAAGAGCGGGGTAAATGTCAACATCTATGACGTCTCCAATGACGGCACCCAGGTATGGGGCTTCCAGGAGGTCTCCGGCGGCTACGTTATCCGGAATATGAGCAACCAAAGCTGTGTTCTGGCCGTGAACGGCAGCAATGTGGAGGTTCAGACCTATTCCCAGGGCAACACGAAGCAGATATGGACCATTAAGTCCATCAATCAGGGTGATACCGCCGATGACACTTCGAACCTCAACTTGTTTGCCGCCATCACCAACGACACCTACTATGTTAAGAATTCAAGCACCGGAACATATCTGACCCT
>JAFRAF010000152.1 GCA_017405545.1 Oscillospiraceae bacterium
CTTCAGCTCGTAGTCAGTCATGACGCCCTGTGGGCCCGAGGCGTGCAGATCATTGCATATCTCCGTGAGCGTGAAGCCCGCCTCGCTGAACTGCTCCAGCGAGTATTCAAACAGGGGCAGATTGTCGGTTTTGAAGTGTATCTCCCCCCCTGGTCTCAGCACGTTTTTGTAGGACGCGAGAAAGAGGGGACTGGTGAGTCTGCGCTTGGCGTGGCGCTTGGTGGGCCAGGGGTCGCAGAAGTTTATATATATCCTGTCCGCCTCGCCCGGAGCGAATATGAGCTCCAGCTTCGCCGCGTCCGTGTCGATAAAGCGGACATTGGGCAGCCGGGCCTCCTTCGCCCGCTCCATGGCCACCACCATGGCGTCGGGTACCCTCTCCACCGCGGCGATGAGGCAGTCGGGGTTTTGCGCGGCCGTACCGGCAGTGAAGCGGCCTTTGCCGCAGCCCAGCTCTATCCATAGCCTTTCGCCGCCGAAGCTCTCCAGCCAGCGGCCCCGGAGCTCCTCGGGCGCCTTGACCTGCCATGCGGCGCAGCGCTCCATGCGGGGTATGAGATTGGGTTTTTTCCTCATGCGCATAATTATCACCAAACAATTATTTTAGCATACATATACCCCGGGGTCAATTGTATTTGAGCGCTGTTTTTGCGCTGCCCGAGAAGCTGTACGGTCGTGCAGTGAGCGGCCCGGACCTTGAGTCCCTGTCGGCCGCCGAAGACCCTACAGGCTCGCGGCGGTTGATTTCCGCCTCATCCGGCTTCGCTCAGCTGTCTTCCCCTCCGGGGGAAGGCTTCGGCGCTGACAAATCGCCAAAGTAAAAGCCGTCTGTCCGGGCGGACAGGCGGCTTTCTGCTCGTAAATCGCCTATTAATAATTAGTGGCCTTGACCTCGAAATAGGCTTGGGGATGATTGCACACGGGGCACATGTCGGGCGCCTTGGTGCCGTACTCCAGATGTCCGCAGTTGCGGCAGTACCAGAGGGTGACCTCCGGCTTTTTGAAGAGCAGGCCGTTCTCCAGGTTCTGGGCCAGCTTTTTATAGCGCTCCTCGTGGGACTTCTCTATCTTGGCAACGCCCTCGAACATCCTGGCCAGGTCCTCAAAGCCCTCTTCCCTTGCGGTGGCGGCCATCTCCTTATACATCTCGGTCCACTCCTCATGCTCGCCCTGGGCGGCGGCGATGAGGTTGTCGTCCGTGTCGCCTATGCCTCCCAGCGCCTTGAACCAGAGCTTGGCGTGCTCCTTCTCATTCTCGGCGGTCTCCAGGAATATGGCTGATATCTGCTCATAGCCCTCTTTCTTAGCCTTGCTGGCGTAATATGTATACTTGTTTCTCGCCTGAGATTCCCCTGCAAATGCCTTCCAGAGGTTGGCCTCGGTCTTGCTGCCTTTAAGTTCCATCTTTTAATCCTTTCTCCGGCGATATCATAATTCAACCACCAGTTTTAAATAATAATCATTCTTATCTTTTTATAACATACGCCCGCTTTTATGTCAAGCCTGAATGTCAGAACCACAGGCTCAGCACAAGCACAAGGGCAAAGCCCGGAAGCCCCAGAAGGCCAACGGTCAGAACCGCGGGCCAGCTGACCGGCACGGCAAGTCCGACGCTTGGCCCGAAACGGGCTGCGAGTACCAGCAGTACGAGCCCCGCGAGGCTGCCGGCGGCCAGACGCAGAAGGAGCGCTGTCGGTCTGAGCAAGTCTTTCATCCCCCTGAATACATAGTACATGTCCTATTATATTCAGGCCCTGCCCCGCTCTTTCCGCCGTATACGGCTCAATCCTTATTCGCGCCGCGGGCCTTGACCAACTCGATGCCCTCTTTCCCGCTCAAGTGCTCTATAGTGAGCTCCAGCATGTTGAGTCTGGACCACTCCCGCTCGATGGAGCTGTCCCGGTGCGCTGTGTCCCCGCCCGGGGCGTACTTGTCGGCCAGCCTTTCGATGGCCCGGCGCTTATCCGGATCGTCCTCCATTATACGGATGCGGCCGAAGGCTATGGCGCTCCTGTAGAGAGTGGTGAATATCTCCGGCGCTGTCTGATCCTGATCTATCACGCAGAAGGAGGCCTTGTCGCTTCTCGCTATCGCGTCTATCTTGTGACCGGCCTTGGCGCAGTGGAAATACAGCTTTCCCCCGTCATAGAGATAGCTTATGGGCAGGGCGTAGGGGTAGCCCTCATCGCCCGACAGGGCCAGAACGCCCGATGTGCCCCGGCGGAGTATATCCCGGGTCTCCTCGTCGGTGAGTTTCTGCCGAATCCTGCGCATTTCACGAAACATGGCTTCGCTCCTTTCTCGTTTTTAATACGGGTGGGTATTTTAATTCGGCCGCAGCGCATATGACGGCGCCGCGGCCGAACCGAAGTCTATCGCTCTTCTCTGAAATAGGGCTCGCCCAGAGCGGCCGGAGGCTGGCTCTCGCGCTTGCGCCGGAGGCTGACCATGACCAGCACCAGCAGGGTTACCAGATAGGGCAGCATCTTGAACAGCTCCTGTGAAGAGCGGGTGAGCCCCTCAATGTAGAAGTACAGCCAGAAGAGCACGCCGAAGAGGTAGGAGCCCCAGACGATGTTTCTGGGCTTCCATGTGGCGAAAATGACCAGCGCCACAGAGAGCCAGCCCAGCTTTTCTATGGAGCCGTCGGTGCTCCATGTGCCCTTAATATAGTCCATGGTGTAGTACAGGCCGCCCATGCCTGTGATGGCGGCGCCTATGCATGTGGCCAGATACTTGTACTTGGTGACGCTTATGCCCGCCGCGTCGGCGGTGCCGGGGTTCTCACCCACGGCCCGGAGGTTAAGTCCTATGCGGCTGCGGGCCAGGAACCAGCCCAGCACAATGGCGATGATTATGGCCAGATAGGCCATAAAGCCGTAGGACAGGACAATCTTGCCGAACAGGCCCGTGCTTGACGCTATGGGCATGTTCGCCCGGAAGGCCGCGCTGGTGACGGAGGTGGATATCTGACCCACGCCGCCGGCCATGCGGTTGAGGGAGCCGCCGAAGAAGTTGGCTATGCCCGAGCCGAATATGGTCAGAGTAAGACCTGTGACCTGCTGATTGGCCCGGAAGGTTATGGTCAGCAGGCTGTACAGTCCGCCTGCCAGAGCGGAGCCGATGAGGCAGCAGAGCAGGGCGATGATGAGCCCCACTATGCCCGTGGGCTGGGCCGCATGGGATTCGTATATGAAGGCCCCGGCCAGGCCGGAGATGCCGCCGATGTACATGATGCCGGGCACGCCCAGATTGAGGTTGCCCGCCTTTTCGGTGAGTATCTCGCCCAGAGCGCCGAACATGATGACCGTGCCGAAAACGATGGCGGCCTGAATAAGGGAAACCAGCTGTGCGCCTGTCACTTACTCCGCCTCCTTTCTGGCAGAGCCCCTGAATACGAGGCGGTAGTTGATGAAGAACTCGCTGCCCAGGATGAAGAAGAGGATGATGCCCGTGACCATCTCGGAGGCGTAGTCGTTGAAACCGTAGTCCGAGGCGATCTGGGCCGCGCCCTTCTCAAGGGCCACGAGCAGGAAGGACATGACTATCATGGTGAAGGTGTTGAACTTGGCCAGCCACGCCACGATGATGGCGGTGAAGCCGCGTCCGCCGGCTGTGGAGGTGGATATGGTGTGGGAGGCGCCGGACACGGCGATAAAGCCCGCAAGTCCCGCCACCGCGCCGGATATGAGCATGGTGCGTATGTACACCTTGGGCACGCTGATACCCGCGTATCTGGCGGTGTTCTCCGATTCGCCCACCACAGCGATCTCATAGCCCTGCTTGGAATACTTGAGATATATGAACATGAGCACCGTCACGGCCAGCACTATCAGCACGTTCCAGCCGTAGTCGGTGTTGAAGCCGTGGGAGAACATGTTGGGCAGCCAGCCTACCTTGGAGTTGTCCCAGGGGATGATGCCCACGGTGTTGGAGCCGTAGGGGTGCTCCCACTTGGCCACGAAGTAGCTGGTCAGCTGTATTGCCACATAGTTCATCATGAGGGTGAACAGTGTCTCGTTGGTGTTCCAGCGGGCCTTGAACAGGGCGGGGATAAGGCCCCACACCGCTCCGGCCAGCAGGCTGGTGACTATCATCAGCAGGAACAGCAGGGGCAGGGATACGCTGCCGCCCAGACATATGATGCAGGCGCTGGTGGCGAGTCCGCCCACCAGTATCTGGCCCTCCGCGCCGATGTTCCAGAAGCGCATCTTGAAAGCCGGGGCCAGTGCCACGGCGATGCACAGCAGGGTCATGGCGTCGCGTATGGTTATCCAGCTGCGCTTTTTCGAGCCGAAGGCCCCGTCCAGCATGGAGCCGTAGACCTTCACGGGGTTGACCTTGATTATGGCTACGATTATCAGGGCGCTGACTATCAGCGCCAGTACGAAGGCCGCTATTCTTATGAGCAGCGCCCTTGTGAAGGGCGATTCCCTGCGGGTTATGCGCACAAAGGGTTCTTTGGGACTCATTCGCTCTCCTCCTTCCGCAGGTGGGTCATGAGGAGACCGACCTCCTCCTTGCTGGTGCTGCGGCCGTCCACAATGCCGTTTATCTGTCCGTCACACAGGACAAGTATCCTGTCGCACAGCTCCAGCAGCACGTCCAGGTCCTCTCCCACATATATGACGGCGACGCCCGCCTTTTTCTGCTCGTTTAGCAGCCTGTATATGGTGTATGAGGTATTGATGTCCAGTCCGCGGACCGCGTAGGCGGTCATAAGCACGGTGGGGTTGGCGGATATCTCCCGGCCCACCAGCACCTTCTGCACGTTTCCGCCGGAGAGCTTGCGCACCGGGGTGTTTATGCTGGGGGTCATGACCTCCAGCTCCTCCACGACCTCTTTAGCCAGCCTGTTGGGGGGCTTTCTGTCCGGGAAGAGCCTGTGGCCGTCCCGGTAGGTCTTGAGCATCATGTTGTCGGCGGTGCCCATGCTGGCCACGAGGCCCATGCCCAGCCGGTCCTCCGGCACGAAGGAGAGGGCCACGCCCATGCGGGATATCTGCAGGGGGTGTTTGCCCACCAGCTCCACGCCGGCACCGCCGTTCCCGTCGGGCGGGAAGTATTTGATGCTGCCCGTCACGTCCTGCAGGCCGGCTATGGCCTCCAGCAGCTCCTTCTGTCCGCTGCCGGAGATGCCCGCTATGCCCAGTATCTCTCCGCCCATGGCGGAGAAGCTCAGATCCTTCAGCACCTGCACCCCGTCCTTGCTGGTGAGGCTGAGATTCTCTATCCGCAGACGCTCCACGGTGTCCTTGGGCTCGGGCCTTTCGATGTTCAGGGCCACGGCCCTGCCCACCATCATGTCCGTCAGAGCCTGGGGGTTTGTGTCCTTTGTGGCCACCTCGCCTATGTATTTGCCCTTGCGCAGCACGGCCACCCGGTCGGAGACCTCCATGACCTCGTGGAGCTTGTGGGTGATGATGACCACGGACTTGCCGTCGGCCTTCATGTTGCGCATGACGGTGAAGAGCTTCTCCGTCTCCTGGGGGGTCAGCACGGCGGTGGGCTCGTCCAGTATGAGGATATCCGCGCCCCGGTACAGCACCTGGACTATCTCAAGGGTCTGCTTCTGGCTGACGGACATGTTGTAGACCTTCTGGTTCGGGTCCACGTCGAAGCCGTAGTGCTCGCAGATCTGCTGGACTCTGGCGGCGATGGCCTTGCGGCTGAGCCGCTCCCTGTCCTCCAGACCCAGCACGATGTTCTCCGCGGCGGTGAACACGTCCACCAGCTTGAAGTGCTGGTGTATCATGCCTATGCGCAGGTCATAGGCGTCCTTGGGGGAGCGTATAGAAACCTCTTTATCCCCGATAAAAATCTGTCCCTCATCCGGGAAATAAATACCCGACAGCATGTTCATGAGAGTGGTCTTTCCACTGCCGTTCTCACCCAGCAGGGCCAGTATCTCGCCGCGCTTTATATCAAGGCAGACCTTGTCGTTGGCGACGATAGACCCGAAGGTTTTACTGATATTTACGATCCGGACGGCGTTTTCAGCTTCCAAAAGCGTCACCCCTCCATATTGAATCTGATTGTATATTCCTGAATAAAAGCGGATTTTTCCGTTCATTTAACACATTTATTAATGTTATCACATTTTTCCCCCGTTGACAACGAAAAAAAACATGTATATGCCGGACCCGTTCCGGCGGAGCGGGCCGCTGCCCCTCGCGATATGCGGATTAAAAGAACAGCGCTCTTGCGGAGGGCAGGAGCAGGACGAGCAGGACAGCCAGATAGGCGGCCAGCTTTAACAGGGGGAAGGCGTTCAGCTTCCCTTTCAGCTTTAACAGCACGGAGGCGATCGAAAAAAGAGTGAAGCCCAGGGCGAGCCGGTAGAGAACCGTACTTGCCCCCTTCAGTATGGCCCAGGCGGTGAGACCCTGCACCAATCCCACCGCGAAGGTGACAAGGCCCATACGCCGGGCAAAGCGGCGCCGGCGCTCCCCGTTTTCGAGCTTTGCCATGAGTCTGTCGGACAGCTCAAGGGGGTTGAGCTCCTTCTTCCCGCTCATGTATATCAGACCGGTGACTATGCTGAAAACGCAGAGCAGGGCGTAAAAGGCGCCGCTGAGTATCAGAGGTATGTTAGGGCCCTGAAAGGCCATCCATTCCATAATCATCATCCTTTCCGCTCCGCATTACGCGGCTCAATATCCGTACCTGGGCCGCTGTCGTACAAGCACGGCGAGAGTTATCACGAACACGACCAGGTCTGCCGACAGCTTGGACAGCCATATCCCGTCTATACCCAGTATCAGGGGCAGGAGATACACGGCGATGAGCTGGAACACGAACAGGCGCAGGGCGGAGAGCGTGCCGGAGATCAGCCCGTTGTTCAGGGCAGCGTAAAGATTTGAGCAGAATATATTTATCCCGGCGAATATATAGCTCAGGGAATAAAGCCGCAGGGCCCGCGTGCTTATGCTGAGGAACACCGGGTCATAGCCCGCGAAGACGCGGGCCACGGCCTTTGCCGAAATCAGGGCAAGGGCCGTCAGCAGGACCGAGGCCAGTATCACAAGCTGGACGCTCTTGTTGAAAAGCCCCCTCAGCTCCTCCTTTTTTCCGGTGCCGTAGTGATAGCTTATCACCGGCGCCACCCCCATGGAGTAGCCCAGATACACCGCCACGAAGACGAAGTCCACGTACATGATTATGCCGTAGGCGGACACGCCGTACTCGCCGATGTATTTGAGCAGCTGCCAGTTGAACACTATGCTCGTGAGGGAGATGGCGATGTTGGTGATGAAGTCCGAGGCCCCGTTACTCGCGGATTTGAGGAATTCCCGGGGCATGAACTCCGCCTTGACCAGCTTGAGGGAGCTGCTCCGTGAGAATATAAAGAACAGCAGCGGGCCTATGCCGCCCACACACTGGCCGATGCAGGTGGCCGCCGAGGCCCCCGCCACCCCCCAGCGGAAGACGGCGATGAACAGCCAGTCCAGCACCATGTTCGTCACCCCGGCCGCCACGGTGAATGCAAGGCCCAGATCCGGCCGCTCCGCCGTTATTAGAAAGCTCTGAAAGGCGTACTGGAGTATAAAAGAGGGCAGGGATATGAGAAATATCCGGGCGTATAGCAGGCAGTTGTCCAGCATCTCCCCCCGGGCCCCGAAGAAGCGGGCCGCCGACGGCAGGAGCAGCTGGGACAGGACCGTCAGTATGAGCCCCAGGACGATGAGGGAGTACACCAGCATGGAGAATATCCGGTTCGCCCTTTCCCTCTCCCCCCGGCCCTTGACCAGGGCCACAAGGGCGCTGCCCCCAACGCCGAAGAGTGAGCCCACAGCCCCGAACAGCATGCAGGAGTGATATATGAGATTAAGAGCGGCACAGGCGGTCTCCCCCACTATATTGGATATAAAGAGCCCGTCCACCACAGCATCTATGGATGTAAAGAGCATCATGACGAGGGAGGGGA
>JAFRAF010000153.1 GCA_017405545.1 Oscillospiraceae bacterium
ATAGAGAAAAAGCCGCAAAAATGTCAGCCTTCGCCAGCTTATGAATATTTTTTTAATTCTCAAAAAATATCTTGCAATTGGCGGATAATGGGTGTATTATTACGCTGGCAACGGGATAGAGGATACAGACCCGGAGGGGCGCTCCCCGCGGACCCTGGCCGGTCCGGAAAACCCGCTGCATATCAAAGGCGCGAAATTGAAGGAAAAAACTGTTTTTTTAAAAAATATTTTTCCCTTTGTTCCGGCCTTTTTTGTTTGATTGTTTGAAAATCAGACGGTTTTCGGCAAAAATCGGGCTTTTTGGCGCAAAAAACTAATGATTGCAGTATTGTTACCCATTTGTAACAAATTTTCATCAAACTGTTGACATTTACAGTTCCATGTGCTAAACTGCAATCAAGGAAGCAGGATATGGCAATGCAGCCATTGTTTCCATGCCCGAAGGATCAATTTGATATACAGATGCAGGTTCTTTACCGTGTTCGGATATAGACCGGGCTGCCTCGTTACAGGGCGGCGGGGCGGTAAGAGTCTTCATTATGTAGTGTACGGCGGGGCAGTGAGCCTGCCGAGCCCCACTTCCCGCCGTACTCCTCCTTATCAGGGGGAGTGTACAGCACCTTGACAATCAGCGCATTTCCGCCTTAATTTCGGTGAGCATGCCCAAAAGAGGCATTTCACATATAAATCCGTCCGGTTTCATGTACGGGCAAAACAATATATTTATAACAAGGAGGAAAAAATTACATGAAGACTATGACAAGAACCCTGGCTCTTGTATTAGCCATCGCACTGGCTTTCTCGCTGACCACAGCGTTTGCCGCCAGCTTTGATGACTATGAAGACGCCGCGGACGCTGCATCCAGCGATTATGCCGAAGCTATAGACTTCTGCGTAGCAACCGGCATCATCAACGGTATGAGCGAGACCAAGTTGGGTCTGGACGGAAATCTGACTCGTGCTCAGGCAGCTAAGATCACCACTTACTGCATCCTGGGCGAGAAGGATTCCGAGGCTCTGGCCGCTTCCGAGACCAAGTTTGAGGACGCTGTCGGCCACTGGGCAATTAAGTACATTGCTTACTGTGCTGCCGAGAGCATAATCAACGGCTACAATGACACCACTTTTGGCCCCGATGATACCCTTACCGGTTATCAGTTTGCCAAGATGCTGCTGAGCGCTCTGGGCTACGGCAAAGAGGCCAGAACCATCGACGGCACCGACTACGTAGTCAACAACTACACCGGCGAGTACTGGGCCACCAAGGTCTCCGCAGACGGCAACAAGATCGGTCTGTTCGAGAAGCTGGACGATGTTGACCTGAACGGCGAGATCACCCGTGCCGAGGCCATGCAGATGGCATTCAACGCCTATCAGGTAAGCTTTGGCGGCGACGCTGACGGCTATTCCGATTATGAGCCTGCATACGGCCCGAACAACAAGTTCTCCAACGGCTTCTTTAACAAGGCTGAGGACGATTTTGCCCGTGAGGATGATATGGATCTGCTGGGCCGTCCCGCCCACTACTGGGTAAACGACAAGGACGAGGCTGTCACCGACACCTACAAGGACGATCCCGTACTTACCTTCATCTACACTGAGGACAACAAGGGCGACTACCAGGCGTTCAGACCTGATGAAGTAGTCAGATTCCTGGCCGACCAGAAGGATATGGGCACTTACATGAAGTCCGACGGCACCGCCAAGAAGGGCTATGAGTTCCCCGAGGGCAACATCCTTGCCAACACTACCGAAATGTCCCGCCAGGGCAACGCCGGCTGGGTCGTTGAGGTCTATGTGGACAGCGACAATGTTGTCACCGCTTTTGTAGTACCCTACATGCTCATGAAGGTCACCGGCACTGATGAGAATGCCAAGGCCAAGGAAGAGGAAGACTGGACCAAGAGCGCCACTCTCCAGATGTGGATTGCTGACATAGCCGGTGCGGACTATGACTATGAAGTCACCGTATATGACAAGGAAAACCCCAACGCCCAGGGTGATATTTGCTATGTCGCTGCCAACATCGGCGACTTCGAGAAGGATCAGTTTGTCCTTCTGAGCGTCTCCGACCTGGTAAGCAACGCTGAGGACGGCATCCTGAATCTGGACATTGCCGCTGCTGAGTCCTTTGAGGGCACCGTTACTGCCGCCAACCCCGACAAGGGCTACATCAAGGTCGACGGCACCGAGTACAAGGTTGACGCCTTTGTACAGGAGATGCTGTGGGCTGGCGAGCTCGACACCGATGACGAGGCTGTATTCTACCTGAACAACGGCTACATCGTGGGCTTCTCCGATGTTAAGAGCGAGAAGGCTGATACCTTCGTATACATCGAGGACATCCAGTATCAGTGCGCTTCCAACTCCTTCAGCAACAATGTATTCATCAAGCTCGACGCGGTATTCACCGACGGCAGCAACAAGGTCATCGATCTGCCCGTGACCAAGAAGGCCGGCTTCACCGAGAGTGCTGACTACTACTTCATCTTCGACGGCGATAAGGTTGCTTTCGAGAACGCTGACAAGACCACCTACTCCGACAGCGAGGGCTGGGACTTCACCATCGCTCCGGGCTGGTACGGCTACACCACTGACGAGGACGGCAACTACAAGCTGTTCGCAGTCAATAACAAGGATCAGTTCGTATACAGCACTGTAGAGTTCAAGGATAAGAACGCCACCGTTAAGTTCGACGGCGAGAGCGCACTTGCCACCGCTGACACCGCGGTCGCCTTCATCGATGAGGACTACAATGTCACCACCGTAAAGGGCTTCAAGAACTTCTCCGCTGATGATTCTCAGGGCGCTGAAGGCAGCAACTGCGTACTCGTTATCTACAATCTGAACAGCAACGATGAGAAGGATAATGTTGCTAACATCTATGTATTCAACGCTGCTGCTCAGACCACCGAGACCGATTACGTCTACGCCAACGGCTTCGTAGAGAAGTCCGGCAGCGACTACGTCTACGGCTGGTTCGAGGATGGCAAGTATGTTGAGTATGTATCCGCCAACGACGAGGTTGCTCTGGTCGACGGCGCAATCTACACTCTGGATCTCAACTCCGACAACAAGTTCGACGCCACTCTCGTAGAGAACGCGGAAGAGGACACTCTGGTTGTCATTGAGGGCATCGTAAAGAACGTATCTGACGGTTACGTACAGGTCGCCGCTGACGAGGCTGCCTACGATGCAGGCGATACTACCCTGATTTATGTCAACGACAAGACCAGCGTTTACAACATCTCTGCTGGCGAGAACGCTATCGAGACCGGCACATTGGCTGCCAAGAACGTCGTAACATTGGTTGCTGAGTGGGATAAGGATGTCGGCGACTTCGTAATCGCTGACGCCTACATCCTCGAGGGCAAGTACACCGACTACGATTTCGAGTAATCCCTGACTGAACATCAGCTCAGACAACAGCAAAACACATAGCAGGGCCCCCGGATTTTCCGGGGGCCCTGTTTTACCATGTTATTACACTGCTTCAATAAATTACAAAATAGTTACCTTTTGTTACCAAATCTTCACTAAATCCTTGACACCTGCGGCTTCATATGTTAGACTTCAAGTGGGGAAGAGTGTCGGATCGACCGTGATTCTACGGCTCCGGGATTTATATCCCGGATATCCACCTTGTTTCAATTGCTGGCAAATACTATTCCACACAAGGAGGAAAATGCATGAAGACTACGACAAGGACCCTGGCTCTTATATTGGCGCTTGTGCTGGCATTATCGCTTACCACGGCCTTTGCCGCCAGCTACGATGGCTATGAGGACGCCGCGGACGCTGCGTCGAGCGACTATGCTGAGGCTATCGACTTCTGCGTTGCGCTCGGCATCATTAACGGCATGAATAAGACGAGCCTGGGACTGGACGGGAATCTTACCCGTGCCCAGGCGGCCAAAATCGTCACCTACTGCATCATGGGCCAGAAGGACGCCGAGGCTCTGGCCGCGTCGTCGAGCAAGTTCACAGACGCTGTAGGCCACTGGGCTCTGAAGTACATAGCCTACTGTGCTTCAGAGAATATCATCAACGGCTACAATGACACCACATTCGGCCCCAATGATACCCTCACCGGCTATCAGTTCGCGAAGATGCTGCTCAGTTCCCTGGGCTACGGCAAGGAGCAGAAGACCATCAACGGCACGCAGTATGTTGTCAACAACTACACCGGCAGCTATTGGGCCACCAAGGTCTCCGCCGACGGCAACAGGATCGGTCTGTTCAAAAAGCTGGACGGTGTTGACCTGAACAAGGAGATAAACCGCGCCGAGGCCATGCAGATAGCTTTCAACGCCTATCAGATAAGCTTCGGCGGCGACAAAAACGGCGGTCCGGCCTACTCGGATTTCAAGCCGATCACCGATCACGGCTTCTCCAATGGCTTCTTCTACAATGCCGGAGTCGACTACAGCTGCAAGAATGATGCCGATTTGCTCGGTCGTCCCGCACACTACTGGGTGGATAAAAAGGGAGATACCGTCACCGGCATTTACAAGGACACACCGACTCTCAGCTTTGTGTTCGCCGAGGAAAACGATGTTAGCGGCAAGTATGACGCATATGATTCCCAGGCTGTCATCGACTTCCTGGCCGACCAGAAGGATATGAGCACTTACATGAAGTCCGACGGCAGCGCCAAGAAGGGCTATACCTTCCCCGACGGCAAGATCCTCTCTGAGGCCAGCTTCCCTTACGGCGACGCCGGCTGGCAGATCGAGGTCTATGTCAGCAGCGACGATGTGGTCACCGCCTTTGCAGTGCCTTACTATCTCATGAAGGTCACAGACACCAATGAGAATTCCAAGGCCAGGGACGAGGAGGACTGGACAAGAAGCGCCACCCTCGCCATGTGGAACGATAAAGACACGACTATCACCGTTTATGACAAGAATTACAGCAAGGCAAAGGATGTGTTCCCGATTGCCGGACCCGCTTCAAACGGCGGAGTAAGGCTGGCGTCTGACGGAAATGCTCAGTTGGCAGGCTCCGGGTCTATCAGGGGCTGCTTTGTAAACGGGACTGTAGGCGGCTTAAAGCTGGATCAGTATGTGATCGTCAGCTTCGATGATCTCTGCAGCAATGCCAGCGATGGCGTCATTAACCTGCTCATCACCCCGGCCGAGTCCGTGAAGGGCGCCATTACTGCCACCAATTCCGGCAAGGCATATTTGAAGGTCGACGGTACCCAGTACAATGTCAGCGTCGACGTAAAAGCCGCCATGTACCGTG
This sequence comes from Oscillospiraceae bacterium, assembly GCA_017405545.1. GTDB lineage: Bacteria > Bacillota > Clostridia > Oscillospirales > Oscillospiraceae > RGIG2311. The sequence goes on from JAFRAF010000153.1 coordinate 5,248, forward strand.
AAGAGATCGATACCGACAGAGAAGCGGTTTTCTATCTGAACAACGGCTATATCGTGGGCTTCGACAAGGTCAAGGGTGAAAAGGCAACCACCTTCATATACGTCAAGGATATACAGTATCAGTGCTCTTCCAACTCATTCAACAACAATGTGTTCATCAAGCTGGACGCTGTTTTCACCGACGGCGACAACAAGGTCGTTCAACTGCCCGTGACCAAGAAGATGGGCTTCGATAAAGACAAGGGTATCGATTACTACTACATTCTGGACGGCCTCAAAAAGCCATTTGACTATGCTGACAAGAGCACGTGGTCCGCAGACCACAGTAATTGGAACATTGAAATAGAGCCCGGCTGGTACGGCTACTCCACTGACAATGAGGGCAACTACAAGCTGTTTAATGTCAACAATAAGGATCAGTTCGTATACAGCACTGTTGAATTCAAGGACAAAAATGCCACCGTCAGATTTGGCGGAGGCGTGGAGGGCGCTCCCGCAAGCGCGCTTGCAAACGGCAGCACCGTTGCAACATTCATCGACAGCAGCAATAGAGTAACAGCTTTGAAGGGCTATAAGTACTTCTCTGCCGGTTACAGCGATTACACGGATACTGATGGTGACAACAATGTTCTTGTGGTTTACAACCTCAACAGCAAGAACGACATCGACAACATTGCCAACATCTATGTATTCAATGCCGCGGAGCAGAAGACAAAGACGAATTATGTCTACGCCAACGGACTCGTAGAGAAGTTCGGAAGCGACTTCATCTACGGCTGGTTTGAGGGCGGCAGATATGTGGAATATGTCTCCGATAACGGAAAAATCAATATACATGACGGTGACATCTACAGTCTGGAGATCAATTCCAACGGCAAGTTCATTGAGACCTTTGTTGAGAATGTCGTGAGCAATCCTCCCGCCGAGGGCGATGTGTTCGTGGTATTCCAGGGCATCGTAAAGAGCGTATCTGACGGCTATGTGAAGGTGTCCCTCAATGAGAGCGAGTACAACGCCGGCATCAGCACCGTTTACTACCTCACCAACGACTCCCACGTGTATGACATCTCAGCGGGCAACAACTCCATCAAGCCGGGTACCATGTCGGCCAAGAATGTGGTTACATTCGTTGCGGAGTACGATAAGAATATCAGTGATATGGCTATCGTGGACGCCTACATCCTCGAGAGCAGATACACTGACTTCGAGTTTGAGTATCCGGACAATCCGCCTCAGGACAACCCCACTCCCGTGGAGCCTGAGAACAGCCCCGCAGATGAATCCACACCTGCGGATGCTCCGAGCGAGCCCGAGAACAGTCCGGAGAACGCTCCCTCGAATGAGAATGAGAATGCCCCCGCGAGCGAGCCGGAGAACGGTCCTGATAACACTCAGGGAAATGAAGCGGCAAACGAGCCCGTGAACAGTTCTGAAAACAATACTGTGAATGAGCCCGCAGCTCAGGCAACAGATAACAGCGGAAATAACAATAGTTAAAAAGCCAAAATCAGGAACATTTAACGGATAAACTGAAATAAGGCCGGCGGATAACACCGTCGGCCTTATTTCGCACATGGGAAGCAGTACCGTTCGTTTATCAGAACGGGACAAACTATCCAAGGGCAATGTAGTTGTAGTTGTGTCCGTTGGAGTTGAGCTGGTAGGCAACCTGGCTGGATGTGGTATACCAGCTGAGCGTTTTGCCTCCGTTGCTCCAATTTACAGTTGTGGCAGAACCGGAGCTGTCCTGCTTGCAGTAGGTTGTGCTGACTCCTGCCCGTATGAACAGGGGCCCGTATTTGCTGTCTGCTGCGGATTGGATGATCACCAGCTTGGGCGCGAAGGGGAAGCTCAGACTGTTGGGATTTGACGAGCCGTATGCGCCCGTACCCGTGTAGCTCCCCACAGCCGACCGAGTGATCTTATTGAGCTCGGCGTCGATTATCCTGTTGTCCTCGTTGAATTCCTCCCGTATGACATAGTCGTTTGCCGCCCACTGGTTCAGTCCGAAGTGCGTTGTCTGTGAACTTGCCATTTTTACCTCCTTTTTCCGGGCCATCCGGCCCATTTTTTGACTGCTTTTTCATCCGGCCGTCAGGATCCTCCTGCCTGTTGGAAGGAGAAGTTCTTCTGCGGGTATCTGACGCCCTTTAATCTGTGCGGAAAACAAAAAACTTGCACGTTAAAGTGCAAGTTTTTTTAATTATTTACAGCTTTTTTATCTCTACCTGTTTTTCAGCCTGTCCACGGCATCCTTCAGTTGCTGCATGGCCTTTTCCAGCACGCTTCTGGGGCAGGCGGCGTTGAGCCTCATGTAGCCCTCCAGCCACTCGGCAAAGGCTCGTCCGTCGTTCATCCCGAGCCGGGCCTCATTTATCATAAAGCTGGGCAGCTCCTCTCCGTGGAGCCCCAGATCCCGGCAGTCCAGCCACACAAGATATGTGCCGTCAGGGATGTTCGGTTTTACCTCGGGTATGTGCTCCGCGCAGTAATCGTGAATAAATGTGAAGTTGCCGTCGATGTATATTTTCAGCTGCTCCAGCCACTCCTCCCCGTATCTGAAGGCCGCCTCCATGGCCACGAGTGAGAAGGAATTGTTCATGCTTATGTGCATGCCGCCCCAATAACGGTCGAAGGCCTCCTTTTTCTCCTTGTCCGGAAATACAACGGTGGAGGCCTGCAGGCCGGCCAGATTGAAGGTCTTTGTGCCCGAGATGCAGGTGATGGTGTTAGCCGCGATCTCCTTTGATAAGGTGGCAGTGGGTATGTGTTTGTGCCCGTGGAACACAAGGTCGGAGTGTATCTCGTCCGACACCAGCAGAACATTTTTCTTCAGGCACAGCTCCGCCATCTTCTCCAGCTGCTCCCGGGGCCATACGATGCCCAGAGGATTGTGGGGGCTGCACAGGATGAACATGCTGACCTCGTCCAGCTTTTTCTCAAAGTCCTCAAGGTCCATTGTCCATTTGCCGTCCCGCTCAATAAAGCGGTTCTCCACGATGCGGCGGTCCCGCCCGTTTATCACGTCGTAAAATGCCATGTATACGGGGGGCTGTACCAGTATCCCGTCGCCCGGCGCTGTGAAGCATTCCGCTATGCCGCTCAATGCCGGCACCACGCCCAGCGCCCAGCTGAAAAGCTCTGTGTCCGCCTTCCAGCCGTTGCGCCTCTCCTGCCAGTCGGCTATGGCCTCAAAGTAGGAGTCGGGCCTGCACATATAGCCCCATATGCCCCAGTCAGCGCATTTCTTCACCGCGTCGATGACGGGCTGGGGAGTCTTGAAGTCCATGTCCGCCACCCACAGGGGGATGACGTCCTCGCGTCCGAACACGGCCTTTCTTAAATCGTACTTACAGGAGCAGGTGCTGCTGCGGTCGACAAGCTCATCAAAGTTATAGATCATGGGGGAGGACCTCTTTTTCTTTATAATGTTTTTTTCTAATTGTAAGAAATGCAACTAGCAATTAATACGCAAAACGTGCTATTATTTAAGTGCCATTTAAGTAGAATAACGTAATCAGTTTTCATATCGTCGGCACATATACAGGCGGCTGGCAGGCGTTTCGCTTTCTGAGCGAAGCAGAAAAACGCCGCGAACGCGGTTCTAAATCACAGTTTTGGAGGTGTGCGGTGGTGGACAGAAATGCATACGGCAAACGCGGCTATCTTAACGAAGATTTCAGATTGTTCCATATCCGTGACAAAAACAACAAGGAAATAAGCGGACATTACCATGAATTCCATAAAATAGTTCTGTTTTTGGCAGGAAACGCCTCCTATGTCATAGAGGGACGGCGATATATTCTGGAGCCGGGCGACTTTGTGCTGGTGGGCAGGGGACAGGTACACTGGCCCGAGTTCGGCAGCAGCGGCATTTGTGAGCGAATCGTGCTGTATATCTCGTCGGAGTTCCTCCGCAGATACGCCGACGACAGCTTCAATCCGGAGTCCTGCTTTGACCCGGACTTCTCCGGAGGAAATGTCATACGCTTTTCCAGCCCGCTGAGCAAGCGCATGCAGGACAAGATAGTGGAGCTGGAGTCGGCCCTTAACGATGAGAACTGGCCGGGCAAGGAACTGCTGTGCTCATGTATGCTCATGCAGTTTATCACCCAGCTTTTCCGTTATGCCGGGGCCGAGGGCACCCAGGAGGTATTGACCGAGCTCTTCGACGAGAAGATCGCGGCGGTGCTGAAATTTATAAACGACAACATAGACGAGCCACTGACCATAGCGGAGCTGGCCGACCGCTTCTACATAAGCAAGTACCACATGATGCGTAAGTTCAGGGACGCCACGGGAAATTCCATACACAGCTATATCTCTGACCGGAGGCTTATGCAGGCGAGGGATTTGATCTGCAGCGGCGTGGCCGCTACCGAGGCCTGCTATAAATGCGGCTTCAGAGACTATTCCGCCTTTGCGCGGGCTTATAAGAAGCTCTTCGGCACCAGCCCAAAGGGCATAGGCAGCCTGCCGCTGAGCTCAAGCTTCAAGGATTGACGGATTGCTGGAGGTGCGTATCTTGCGATTTACAAAAATGCAGGGCGCCGGAAACGATTTTATAATAATCAACAATATGGAGGAGGGCCTGCCTGAGAGGGCCCTGTCCGGCCTTGCCGCCAGACTGTGCACCCGGAGGCTGTCCATCGGCGCCGACGGGCTCATGGTGGTGGAGCGGCCGGAGGGCGACGCCGACTACAGGATGCTGTTTTTCAACTCCGACGGCAGCCGTGGCGAGATGTGCGGAAACGGCGCCCGCTGTATCGCCAGATACGGACATGACAGGGGCCTTGCCGGAGCGCGTCAGCGAATTGAGACGGATTCAGGCGTCGTTGAGGGCGAGAGGCTGAGCGCTAGACTGTACAGAGTGAGGCTGAACAGCCCGAGCCATATGGAGACAGAGCACCCCATCGAGATCGACTGCGCCGTGTATGACTGCGCCTATGTGGAGCTGGGCAGTCCCGGACTGCCCCACTGCGTGGCGCTGCTGGACGGCTTTATTTCCCGCCCGGAGGACGAACTCCGCGATCTTGGCCGGAGGATGAGAAATCACCCCGATTTTCCAAAGGGCGCGAACGTCACCTTTTGCAGCCACCGCGGCGAAAAGCTGTGGCAGGCCCTGACCTTTGAGCGGGGGGTGGAGGATTTCACCCTGGCCTGCGGCACCGGCGCGGGCTCCGCGGCTGCGGCGCTGACCCTACGCGGCCTCGAGGACGGCAGGGAGGTTCAGCTGGATTTCCCCGGCGGAAGATTGAGCGTAGATGTTAAGGTTGACGGCGGGCGCGTCAGTGATATCTTTCTGACCGGGCCGACAAATACAATTGCCGAGGGCACGGTGGAGGACGAGGAGATGGATATATGAGTGGCCGCGGCGGCAAAGCCGTGTTCAGTACGGAGCTTGCCTATGTCTTCGGCATCGTGTTGGTGGCGCTGGGCACCGTGTTCATGACAAAGGCGGATCTGGGTCTTTCCATGGTGGTGGCTCCCGCGTATCTGATTTATCTTAAGCTCTCCACCCTGTGGAGCTTCGTTACCTTCGGCATGGCGGCATATACTGTGGAGGCAGTACTGCTTGTTGCCATGATGATGCTGCTGAGGAAATTCAGGCTGTACTTTTTCTTTTCATTTGTTACGGCAGTCCTCTTCGGCCTCACTCTGGACGGGCTGACCCTGCTTTTGCAGCCCCTTACGGCGGAGCAGCTTTTGACGAGGATACTGTTTTTCGCCGTGGGACTCTGCCTGGGCGCAACAGGCATATCCTGCATGTTCCATACGTATATTGCGCCCGAGGTATATGAGCTCTTTGTAAAAGAGGTCTCCAAGGCTTACGGGGCGGATATAAACAAGTTCAAAATAGGCTATGACTGCTGCAGCTGCTTTGTGGCCATATGCATGTCCTTTATCTTCTTCGGCCTGTTCCACTTCGAGGGGGTCAAGCTTGGGACGGTGATATGCGCGTTTCTGAACGGCCGTATCATCAGACTTGTCAGCCGTTTTTTGGACGGGCACTGGGAATTCAGGGACAGCCTCCGTCTGCGAAAATACTTCGAGAGCTGACTTGCGGGTCCCGGATATCTCTTTGTACAGTTTGACGGAGATATATGCTTGACAGTTGGCCCTTTGGGTGCTAAAATTCCTTATAAATGACGAAGAAGGGAATTGTGGACACAGACCCTCCGCAACAGAGAGGGGCGGCATATGCTGGAAGCGGCCCCTGCGGATGATGTTCACTTACCGGCCCGGAGTCGGTCCCGAGATAAGGGGCACGTGAGCGCACGTTACAGCGCGGCCGAGTTAAATATCAGGGTGGAACCGTGTAATTTATGCACCCCTGTGCCACAGGCGCAGGGGTTTTTCATATTTAGGAGGATAAAAAATGGCCGAAATCAACGCAGAGAACAAGTTTAGCTTTGAAAACCCCGAGTACAGAGATACCTACCGCCACACCTGCAGCCATATCCTGGCTCAGGCAGTTAAGCGCCTGTATCCAGGTACGAAGTTCGCCATAGGCCCTTCCATAGCCGACGGCTTTTATTATGACTTGGATTCAGAGACCGTCTTCACCCCCGAGGAGCTGACCAAAATCGAGGCGGAGATGCGTAAGATATGCAAGGAAAAGCTGAAGCTGGAGCGCTTTGAGCTGCCCCGCAGCGAGGCCCTTGAGCTCATGAAGGACGAGCCCTACAAGGTGGAACTCATCAACGACCTGCCCGAGGACGTGGCCATATCCTTTTATAAGCAGGGAGACTTCACCGACCTGTGCGCCGGCCCCCATCTGGACTCCACCGGCCGGATCAAGGGCAACGGCATCAAGCTCACCGCCTGCAACGCCGCCTACTGGCGGGGGGAATCCAGCCGCCAGACCCTCCCGCGCATCTACGGCATCGCCTTCCCCAAGAAGGACGAGCTGGACGAATACCTGAGAAAGCTGGAAGAGGCCAAGCTCCGGGACCACCGAAAGATCGGCCGGGAG
>JAFRAF010000154.1 GCA_017405545.1 Oscillospiraceae bacterium
CATGACCAGCTTCGGCGCTGAGAAGATCAAGGTCATCAAGGAAGTCCGCGGCATCACCGGTCTGGGTCTGGCTGAGGCCAAGGCTAAGGTCGAGGGCGTTCCCGCCACCATCAAGGAGGGCGCTTCCAAGGAAGAGGCCGAGTCCATCAAGGAGAAGCTCGTGGCTGCCGGCGCAACCGTAGAGCTGAAGTAAGAATAGCTGAATTATTAAAACCAGCACAGGGTGTACGTCCTGTGCTGGTTTTTTTGTTGGGCATCAGCCCTTTGCGGGCTGCATGCGGCCGTTATTGTCTATCGTATAATCCCCCTTCAGCAGCAGCTCCGACACGGGCACTATCTCGTAGCCCTCGCCGATGAGATACTCGATTATCCCGGGCAGGGCCTCCGGCGTGTGCAGGGCCGCGTTGTGAAACAGCACGATGCTACCGGGAGAGACCTTCCCCGTCACCCGGTCGTATATCGTGTCCGCGTCGTAGTCCTTCCAGTCCAGACTGTCCACATCCCACTGTATCGTATGTATGCCCATGCCGTTGACCGTGGCTATGACGTTGTCGTCATACTCCCCGTAGGGGGCCCTGAACAGCGTGGGCCGCTCACCGGTCACGGCCTCGATCTTGTCGGAACACTCGTTTATATTGGCGATTATCTGCTCCGCCGAGAGCTTGTTGAAGTGGGCGTGGTCCGCCGAGTGATTCATGACCTCGTGTCCGGCCTCGTGCAGCTCCCTGACGGATTCGGGGTACTTATCCACCCACTCGCCCACCACGAAAAAGGTGGCCCTGACATTGTATTTGTCCAGTATCTCCACCAGGGTATGGGTGTCCTCGTTCCCCCAGGCCGCGTCAAATGTAAGCGACGCCATCTTCTGATCCCGCTCCACCGAGTATACGGGCAGCAGCCGCGCCGTCGACGAGGCGACGGCGGCCCTGTGTCCGCCCACCGTGCAGGCTGTGACCGCCGCAAGCAGCAGGGCGGCGGCTGCGGTGATGCGCGGGTGTCTTATCCTCATCACAAGATGGGGCCTTTTTTTCAGTTTTTTCCTCATGACAAATCCCTCCGCTATAATAATATAGTCCCGCCGCGCGGATATGCCTGTGAGAGACGACCCCTCCCGTTTTCCCCAAAACCCTACCGCCGCTGTAAACAGGCGCCCCGAGCCTCCTCGCGCCATTCTGAAATCCAAGGGATACGGATACCGCTATGCCCCCATATATGCATATAGATTATACGCATATTCGTTATTATATACATTTCCTTTATCTGCATATGAGATATTTATCGCTCTAATAAGTTCGGTATTTTTTGTTTTTTTGCGCTTTTTCCCAAAATTTATGTAAAAATGGTGAGTTTCAAAAAATTGCGGTAAAATTTTTTTCGAATATATATTGACACATCTGCATTTTAATGATATGTTAATGATATACTGGTTAAGAGTTGTATTTTTTAGCGTTTCCCGAGGTATACACATGACTCTAAAGCATCTTAAAATCTTCACCGAAGTATGTCGTTTCGGCAGCATCACCGCCGCCGCCAAGTCCATGGGCATGACCCAGCCGGCTGTAAGCGCCGCTATAAAGGAGTTGGAAAAGTCCTACAATATAAGGTTGTTCGACAGGATGAATAACAGGCTGTACATCACAGCAGCCGGTAAGCAAATGCTGGTCCACATCGAAGAGATTAACCGCCAGCTCAGTGAGTTAAAGGATATTGCCGACAGTACCCGCGGTGACAGAAAGCTCCGTATCGGCGTTGATGTCATACTCGGCATGTATCAGCTGCCCGAGCTGCTGGACAGAATAGGCATGGATGAGATGAGTTTAAAAACAGAGTTCTTTATTCTCACGCCGAGCCTTCTCAGCAGAAAGCTGCTTAACAACGAGCTGGATCTGGTACTGTCCTCCGGCTTTGACTCAAGCATGTTCACTGTTTCTGAGTTGGGCAGCTCCCCGCTGTGTCTCATGGGCGGTAGCCTGAACAACTCACCCTTCTCCGATCAGCTTAGCCCCGAGGATCTGAAGATAGAGCGGCTGCTGCTGCTTGAGACCGAATCCCCGATATATGAATCCTTCTGCAGATCCATTATGGAGAAGGCCGACGTAAACAGCGGATTTATCAGGAGTATCACACCCGAGCCGCTTATAAAGGCCGCGGTTGACGGCCAGGGTATAATAGTCCTGCCGAGACTTATGGCAGATTACCTTATCCTCAGCGGGAAAAAGCTCAAAATACTGGAGACAGAGGGCATCTCCGCTCAGCTGCATTTTTACTCGGCAACCCACAAGCAAAAGGATCCCGACCCCTATGTTGAGCGAATAATAGAGATGACAAGGGCCATCCTGTCGCGTACTTAATTGAAATACACGCAGTAATTTAAATACACATATAATTACACAACAGAAATCATAAAGAGCGCTGCCGCAGAATGCCTGCGGCAGCGCTCTTTATGTATTTGTAGTACTCTTATCAGCTCTGTGCGCCCGTGAAAAAGCCATACGCGGCGGTGGATATATCGCTTATGGTCTGCTTCGCCGAGTCATCGCTCGCCGGGGAGTTGCATATGGCGCATATTATGTAGCTGTTCTCCGATATCACTATGCCCACATCGCCTATGGATACGCCGGATATGTATCCGGGCTTTGAAGCGACAAGCACGTCCTCCGGGATGTTCCACTTAAGGCCCTCGTTTTTCTGCTGGGCCAGAAGCAGGCTGAGCATCTCGTCCGAACGCTCGCTGCTGACACATTCGCCCCTGTATATCATTTTCAGCAGCTTTGCGCAGTCCTTGGCGCTGACATAGTTTTCAAGGCCGTCCGACCAGTCCAACATGAGTCTGAGCATCTGTGTGTAGTAACAGCCGACGCTGTTCGCGTACGCGGTAACCTTCCCCAGGCCCACGGCGCTGTCCCCGCCCCCCAGCTTTTCGACAAGCCGGTTGGTGGCGTCATTGTCGCTCACCGTGATCATGGCATAGAGGTCGTCATAGACCTCGTCCTCCGACAATACTCCCTTGTCTATCTGATCATAGACGGCGGCCATAACAAATATCTTTATAATGCTCGCGGAAATCATTTTGCCGTCGGTAGGGGGATTTTGGGTGCAGCTTATGCTCTCGCCCGAGGCGATGTCCTCAATATATACGTCCCAGATCCCGCTCTTGCCGGAGAGTATGGCATTTATATCCGATTCAAGGGAATCCAGCCTGCTGACCGGCGCCTCGGGATAGGGAACGGCCGCCGCCGGGCCAGTGTCGCCGGCGCCCTCCGCCGAATCAGCCGAAACTGTACCATCCGCGGCTTCCGCCGTGTTATCGGCCTCTGCCGCGTTTGCCGGGGCAGTCGTCTCAGAATAGCCCGGCTTCACGCTCTGTGGCTGCATTGTTCCGGTGTCGGCAACGCCCGATTCGGACATATTCCCGGCCTTTTCGGCGAACATGCCCGTGTCCCGGCTGAACAGCAGCTCAGTGAGCACAAATCCCGCGCAGAACGCGATTATTATCAGCGATATAGAAATACATATGGCTTCTTTGGATCTTTTCATCAGCTTATACCCAGGAACCTGTCTATTCCGTTTGCCGCGCCCTGTACTATCTTGTCCTGATAGTCCTCTGTGGCCAGCAGCCTGTCCTCATCGGGGTTTGTCAAATACCCCATCTCCAGTATGGTGACCGGCACCCGGCTCCAGTTTATGCCGACCATGGTATCGGTGACCCACACGCCCTCATTTCCGGCGCCGGTGGCGGCGACCACCCCGTCCAGCACACAGTGGCTGAGCTTATATGACTGCTCGTAGAGATCGCTGCACCAGGGGTTGTCGCTGGACTGGCACACCACCATGACCCCGTTGACGCTGCTGTCCTCGGAGCCGTTGGCGTGCACTCTGATGAACACGTCGGCATTGGCCTCGTTGGCCATCTCCGCCCGCTCAACATTGGATATGTCCACATCGTTGCTCGTGCGGGTCATTTTGACGGTATATCCCCTGTTTTCAAGCTCATCCCGGAGCTTCAGGGAGACAGTCAGGTCCAGCTCATATTCCTCAAGGCCGCTGACAGCTCCGCTGGTACCGGAGGAAACCTTTGCCTTCATCTCATCTGAGCCGGGGCCAAGGGGCTCCTTGTCGCTGTTGGCCTTGGCCTGATGTCCGGGGTCGATGACAATTGTCTTCCCGTTGGGTTCCCTGTTCACGGGTCCACTTTCAGTCGACGCGTCCGTCTGGGAGACGGCGCTGTCACCAGAGGAGCTGTCCGATATTTGCGCATCGTCCGTCTGCTCTGCGTTTTCCTCAGGCGCGGCAGTGTCCGCTGCCGGGTCCTGCACGGGGGCAGTCTGACTGTCATTGGTCTCCGTCTCCGTATCTGACGCCACGAGCTCATCCGGCTCGCCGTCCTGTCTCGCATCGCCCGCGGGTCCGGAGCTGAGCGCGCCCGTCTGCCCTGCGCCCATGGCGCTCTGGGCCTCGGCGTCAGCGTCCATCTGTACGCTCTCATCATTCCTGTCAAAAAGCCGCGTTCCGACAACCGTAACAACGCCGCAGAGCATAGCGGCGCTCAGAGCGAGCATCAGCACAGCCACGATTTTTTTCGCCATAAAAATCTCCATTCCGGCCGTTTTTCCCTCAAGCACATCGCCCCGCAAACGGCAGGCGGGCACGACCGGGCCATAAGCTCTCTTCAAAACATGTCCAGGCGTATGCCAGACACGTATCCCGCTATACGATCCCCGTGCTCTCCCCTGTTTATCTGCTTATAACCGAGATAAGGGCGCCCAGCACAAGGGCCAGAAGCATGTACAGCCCTGTGCCCTCCATTTCGCCGCGGAGAGAGCCCAGTCCCTTATTTCCGGGTTTGCTTTTGGGGATGCTCTTTCCGGACGCCTCCCCGCCTTGCCCGGCCCGCTTTCGAGCTTTGGAAAATTCCCAGCTCTCCCGAACCTTCACCACAAGGGCGGTGATGTTATCCCTGCTGCCCTGCTGTACCGCCGCTGTGACCAGGTCCCGGGACAGTGTCTCGGCGTTGCCGCCTTTTTCAAAAAGGGCGGACAAGCGCTCCTCGCTGAGGCTGTTTAAGCCATCGCTGCACAAAAGCAGGCAGTCGCCGGGGACCAACTCCGCCTCGCAGCTCTCAACAGCTTCCAGCCTGCTCACATCCGGATCGCCCCCTATGCAGGCAGAAAGGCCGCTCCGTCCGTATCTTGAATTCTGCCCAGAGCTCACAGGCTCCCGCGCCCGGGTGAGCCTTTTCAGCTTTCCGCTGTGGTAGAGAAAAGCCGAGCCGTCGCCAAGATTATGTATTCTGGCCCGGTTCCCTCCGGCGGTGAGAAGGGTCATTGTGGACGTGGCATGCGCGTGTTTTTCACTCGAGAGGGCGCACAGTCGGCTATTTGCGCTTTTCACATACTCGATAACAGCCAGTTCATTTCCATGGAGGAGCTTTCGCCCGTTTTTCGCCATGAGTTTTGCGCAGGCCGCCGAGGCCAGCTCTCCAACGCCCAGTCCTCCGGCCCCGTCGAACACCGCCGCGACCACCTCGGGCATATCCGACGACTTCTCCGAATGTCTGCTGCTGAGCTTGTCTGAGGGCAGAGTCAGCCCGTTTATGCAGTAATTATCCTCGTTTAAGTCTCCGCGCACGCCCACATCGGTGCACACGGCGCAATCAAATAAACAGTTGTCCATAAAGCACCCGCTTATTGTTCTGATTATTGATATATTAACACTGTTCACCGGGCTTTTCAACAATCCCGGTCCTTATCATACTGTTAAAGCGGCTCGATGCCTCGAACCGCTTTAAATTTTCAGATCGCTCTGTACACAGCGCGTGTATCTATGTTAGAATAGGCATACGGCTCTCCGCGCCGTGTCCGGCGGCAGAGCCTTAGCAAAGGGCTAACAGAGCTTGGGCCACTCGATGTCCACGCCGTACTCCAGCGTACATTCCTCTCCGTCTTCCCCCTCGCCGTTCAACTCTCCTGCCAGGGAGGCAAAGGCGTTGCCCAGATCGGAGAGAAAGCCGAACATGTCAAAGCCCTCGTCGGAACCATTCCCCTCGTCGGCGGGCTGCTCCGCTTCCGCGGCGGGTCCTTCCGCCGAAGTCTCATCGGCGGTGTTCTCCATGCCGACCACCTCAAAGCCCTCGCTGGTTCCGAATATCTCGGCCAGGTCTATGCCGTCAATATTGAAATCGCTCACTTCAAACGCTCCTTTAATCTTCATTATCTGTGCGACATCAAGTATAGCACTTCTACAGGGAAAAATCGAGCCAAAGCCCTACATTTTACATATCCGAAACATTTTTCGCTTATCCCCCGGGCCGGCCATCCTTTGTCAAACTCTTTCTGAGGGCTGACTCGGTCATATATACAGGCGCCGGGAGCGGCGCACACCGGAGCACTGTATATAAATACAGGCGCACCCGTCTGTTTGTATCAATAAGCCTATTAACAACCAAAAGCGAGTGAGATAATATGAGTCTTCTGGAACTGTTTATTCTTGCCGTGGGCCTCTCCATGGACGCGTTTGCAGTAGCCATATGCAAGGGGCTCGCCTGCCCCTCGGTGAACGGAAAAAACGCCTGCCTTGTCGGCCTCTGGTTCGGCGGATTTCAGGCGCTTATGCCCCTGCTGGGCTGGCTGCTGGGCACCGGCTTCGCCGCCTGCATAAGCCGCTTTGACCACTGGATAGCCTTCATCCTGCTGGCGGCCATCGGATTGAATATGATCAAAGAATCCGCCGGCGGCGCAAGCGAGGAGGACGCATCCCTGAGCTTCAGGAATATGCTTATACTCGCTGTTGCCACAAGCATAGACGCCCTGGCCGTGGGTGTGACCCTGGCCTTTCTGGAGGTGCGCATACTGCCCGCCATAAGCTTTATCGGCGTTACGACCTTCATCCTGTCCTGTATAGGAATGAAAGCGGGCAGTCTGCTGGGCAACAGATACAAATCAAGGGCTGAGCTGGCCGGGGGGATCATACTCTGCCTGCTTGGCACGAAGATACTTTTGGAGCATCTCGGCATACTGGCCTTTTAGAAGAAGCCCGCCAGGCGGTCACAGCAGTATCTCAACCGGGCTGTCCGCGTATATCTCATCCTCACTGACAACGCAGTCGAGGGCGTACAGCTCCACCCCGTGCCGCGCCGCCTCACGCAGGGCGATCGCAAATTCCGGGTGGGTCCGGGCGTTGGCAGTAAAGGCGGAGACACCCTTCATCTGTATGACAAAGAGCACAGCCGCTCCATATCCCTCGTCCCCGGCCCTCATGAGCTCCCGCAGATGCTTCACGCCCCGCTCCGTGGGCGCGTCCGGAAACATGGCAAGGCCGTTTTCCTCGAGGGTGACGCCCTTGACCTCGATATACTTTATCCTCTCTCCCGTTTTGAGCATGAAGTCAAAACGGGATTTTCCGTATTTGCGCTCAGCTGTCAGCTCCGCGCCCGGATACAGGCGGAACAGGTATTCCGCCGCCACGGCGTTGGGTGCCTGACTGTCGATGTTTATCAGCCGCTCCCCCTTCCGCACGGCTATGAGATCATAGGCCGTCTTCCTGCCGGAATTTGCGGCTCTGCTGAGCACCACCTTTGCACCGGGAATGAGCAGTTCCCTGCACCTTCCGGTGTTTTTGACATGGCATATCTCCGGCTTCCCGTCGATCTCCACATGGGCGATAAACCTGTTCGACCGTTCTATGAATCTCCCTGTCAGCACATTTTCGTATCTCACACGCACCGCCCCGCAAATCCCGCGTTTTCTTACAAACATATGATACATGCAAACACGGCTGAAAACAAGTGCGTTCTCGGTTCGGGCATCTCTCTTATTGCGTAAAGAGGCGAAATGAGCGGACAAATCGGCTAATGATACCGAGGCATTGAACTGCGGCGCTTTTTGTGCTATTCTAATGGGCGAAAGCAATAAACACTTTGTGCGGAGGTGGCACATGTACATAGATGTTAACGGCGTTGGTCTGTACTACGAGGTCACGGGCTCCGGCCCTGCCCTTGTCTTCATCCACGGCAACAGTGAGAGCCATGATATCTTCAACGCCCTGGCAAACAGCCTGTCAGACAGCTTTACCGCATATCTGCCTGACAGCCGGGGCCACGGCCAGAGCCAGCCCGTCAAAGCTCTGCATTACGAGGATATGGCGGAGGACTACGCCCGCTTTATAGCCGTGCTGGGCCTGTATAAACCCATTGTAGTCGGCTTTTCGGACGGGGCCATAATCGGGCTCATGCTTGCCGCAAAATACCCGGACATGCTGGGCGGACTTATCGCATGCGGGGCCAACACCAATCCGGGCGGGCTGAAAAAGCAGACCCTTATAACCAGCAGGCTCATATACACCGTGAGCCGTTCTCCCTATCTGAAGCTCATGGTCACAGAGCCGGACTTGACGCCCGAGCTGCTGGGCAAGATTACCGTTCCCACGCTGGTCACCGCCGGCAGCGGCGACGTGATAAAGCAGTCGGACACTGAGCTCATCGCAAAGTCCATACCTGAGGCCGAGCTCCGCATATTCAAGGGCGAGAATCACAGCAGCTACGTGGTAAACAGCAGATTTTTGGAGCCGATCATAAGGGAGTTCTTCCGGCGGGTCGTAATTTGGCTGGAGGAGGAGATAAAACACGAAAAAGAAGCGGAAAACGGGCAGGAAAATGTCGAGATCTGATGAATCCTGCCGCCCGGTTAATCGCATTTTTTGCCATAAAATCATGATTTTTACAACTTTTTTGCTTTCTTAATCAAATTTGATTTAAATGCTCCGTATTATTCCGAAAAATTTGTCTATATTGACACTTTGCTTTTTGCATAAAAAGTGCTAAACTTTAGGGCAGCAAATGGTTACATTATGCATTCGGAAGGGATGAGCTTTGATGGTAATGATAAATTCAGTCAATCAGATCGCCAATGTCTCAGTCTGCGCGGATGAAAGTGTGATCATCGCTAAAAGAGCGGATTTTGTGTCTTATCCCTTTTTCCGATTTTGCTTTGAAGAAAACAGGATATGATTCAAATCTGCGAGGGCAATAACGGACCGATCATGCGGCTTCGTCAGATTTGATGGAGCCGGTTTTTTATTGCTCGGAAGTCTTGATATCAATCAAAAACAGGAGGAAAAAAATGAAAAAGATCTTATCCCTTATTCTCGCGCTGATGATGATATTCAGCCTTGCAGCCTGTGGGACCGCCGACTCCGGCACTGATGCCGGCGACGCCGCCTCCACTGAAGACGCTGCCACCGAAGACGCCGCTGCCGCTGAGGATGCCACCGCTGAGGGCGACGCCGACGCAGCCGAGGCCGAAGAGACCGCCGAGGCCGGCGATGTCGTCTACAATGTAGGCATTTGCCAGCTGGTCACCCACGCCGCTCTTGACGCCGCTACCCAGGGCTTCAAGGACGCTCTCACCGACAAGCTGGGCGACTCTGTTGTATTCAATGAGCAGAACGCCGCCGGCGACAACCAGACCTGCGCCACCATCTGCAACCAGCTGGTAAGCGAAAAGGTCGACCTGATCCTGGCCAACGCAACTCCCGCTCTGCAGGCAGCTGCTTCCGCCACCAACGAGATCCCCATTATCGGCACTTCCATCACCGATTACGGCACCGCCCTTGACATCGACAACTGGACCGGCACCACCGGCACCAACATCTCCGGCACCTCCGACCTGGCTCCTCTGAAGGAGCAGGCTCAGATGCTCAACGAGCTGTTCCCCGACGCCAAGAACGTGGGTCTCATCTACTGCTCTTCCGAGGCAAACAGCCTGTATCAGATAGGCGTTGTCAAGGCTGAGCTGGAGAGCATGGGCTACACCTGCACCGAGTTCACCTTCGTGGATTCCAACGACGTGTCCTCTGTCTGCCAGTCCGCCGCCTCCAACAGCGACGTTCTTTACGCTCCCACCGACAACACTGTGGCCTCATGCGCCGAGCTCATCAACAATGTCTGCCTGACCGCTGGTGTTCCCATCGTAGCCGGTGAGGAGGGCATGTGCGCCGCTCTGGGCGTAGCCACTCTGTCCATCAGCTACTACGACATCGGCTACACCGCCGGCGAGATGGCCTATGACATCCTTGTAAACGGCGCTGACATCTCCAACATGGAGGTCCAGTTCGCTCCCAACGTTGTTAAGAAGTACAATCCCACTATCTGTGAGCAGCTCGGCATCACAGTTCCCGACGATTACGAAGCAATCGGCGAATAATCTTAAAGCACTAAAGGACTGAAAGCAAATGGGTGCAATACAATTCTCAGCGCTGCTTACTGCGCTGCCCGGTAACATATCACAAGGTCTTATTTGGGGCATTATGGCGCTGGGCGTTTTCATAACATTCAAATTGCTCAATTTTGCCGATCTGTCTGTAGACGGTACCATGGCCACAGGCGGCGCAGTAGTCGTGGTCCTGATATTGTCTGGATGGAATCCGCTGGCCGCCCTTCTGGTGGCGTTCATCGCGGGTATTTTAGCTGGATTAGTTACAGGCATATTACATACACTGCTCGGTATACCGGATATTTTATCCGGTATACTGACGCAATTGGCGTTATATTCCATCAACCTGCGCATCCTGGGCGGCAAAGCCAACCAGGGCATTTCTGTTGATAAGTACGACCTGCTTATCAGTTCCAGGACTGTCAGCCACGCCATAGTCATCGGTCTTGTATTCACGGTTGCCCTTATAATCATCCTGTATTGGTACTTCGGCACCGAGCAGGGCTGCGCCATCCGCGCTACCGGAAGCAACGAGCACATGGCCCGGGCCCAGGGCATCAACACCAAGACCATGAAGATACTGGCCCTGGCCCTGTCCAACGGCATCGTCGCCATATCCGGCGGCCTGCTTGCCCAGTATCAGGGCTTCGCTGACGTGTCCATGGGACGCGGCGCCATAGTCATCGGTCTTGCCGCCGTGATCATAGGCGAGGTGCTTTTGAATGCCGTATTCAAAAAGCCCACTCCCTTCACCGTCCGTCTGGGCTTCATCGCCCTCGGCGGCGTTATCTACTACATCGTCATCGGCATAGTCCTGTGGCTGAGGATGCCTTCCAACGACATGAAGCTCTTCAGTGCCATCATCGTCGCCATATTCCTGGCCGTCCCCTATCTTAAGGATAAGTCGGGCTTCAAAAAGGCACCGAAAAAAGTCAAAAAAGCTGAGGAGGTCGAGGAAAATGCTTAATATATTAAAACTCTCTAAAACCTTCTCAAAAGGTACCGTAAACGAAAAAGTGGCCATCAGGGATGTGACCATCACATTCAACGACCAGGACTTCGTCACCGTAATCGGAGGAAACGGCGCCGGCAAATCCACCCTGCTCAACCTGATTTCAGGCAAGCTGGAAACCGACAGCGGCTCCATATCACTGGACGGGGTGGAGATATCCCGCCTGCCCGAGCACAAGCGTGCGCCTATGCTGGGCAGAGTGTTCCAGGACCCCATGATGGGCACAGCCGCCGACATGATGATAGAGGAGAACATGGCTCTGGCCTACAGACGCGGAAAGTCCCGCGGTCTCCGCTGGGGCATAGGCAAGAAGGAGCGGGAGTTCTACCGCGAGCATCTGGAAAAGCTTGGCCTCGGCCTTGAGGACAGGCTGACCACAAAGGTCGGACTTCTGTCCGGCGGACAGAGGCAGGCTCTGACACTGCTCATGGCGACCATGGAGCAGCCCAAGCTGCTGCTGCTGGATGAGCACACCGCCGCCCTCGACCCCAAGACAGCCCTCAAAGTGCTCGAGCTCTCCGATCAGATGATTCGCGAGCAGGCTCTGACCGCCATCATGGTCACCCACAACATGAAGGACGCCATAACCTACGGCAACAGGCTCATAATGATGCACGAGGGACGCATAATCCTTGACGTTTCCGGTGAGGAGAAAAAACAACTCACCGTTGAAAACCTGCTGAAGAAATTCTCCGAGGTAAGCGGCGACACCTTCGACAGCGACAAGGCGCTTCTGGCGTAGCTGTTTCGGTAATAAGGAAATCTTTTGTAAATGACCACGGCCTTCCGCCGAGACGGAAGGCCGTTTTCTTTATGTCAAATTATCATTATTTCCATGATAACGCCTTGACACGCCCCGGCGGATATGATTTAATGTATATGCAATAAAGTTTTTTCGTAGGATATTGCGTTAAAAATGCGAAGACAGATCGACAAGATTGACTGCCATCTGATGAAGCTCTACCGGACCGCGATGAACGTACAGGAGTATTACGATTCCTGCATCGCGCCATCCGGTATAAGCTCCAAACAGTTCACTACTCTCAGACATCTGAGCTTTTTTGAGGGATGTTCGACAAGTGAGCTCGCGGAGCATATGTATCTCTCACGCTCTACCCTCTCGCGAAATTTGAAGCCTCTGTTCACCGCCGGATTAATCGCGGACCTCAAGGAGCCCGGTGCCCGTGACAGCATACTCACTCTCACTGAAAAGGGCAAAGCCGTTTACGCGGAAGCTACCGCCCTGTGGGAAAAAGCTCAGCAGGCATACACGGCAAAACTCGGGGAGGAGACCCTGAGATCCTTCGAAGGGGTTCTCGATCAGCTGCAGGACATACTGACATAGAGAGTGAAACACTAGGGGACCCGGACAGTCTGTACGCGGTTTTATCATTCTTGAGTCCACTGCGCCTCTTTTCCACAGCCTCATATAAAACGGAGTGATTTAAATGGGAAAACCGATAAAGAATGTTGAGTGCCACTATCTTAAACTCTTTCGCACGAAACAAAACGTTGAAACAATCTACGACAAGCACATGAAACCCTCGGGTATCTCTCTGGGGCAGTCTTTTCTCCTGACAGAGATACTGAAAAACCAGGGCTGCACTATGAACAGGCTCTCAGAGATTACCTGCCTGGACCGCTCCTCCATCTCAAGGGCGCTCAAGCCGCTCATGGTAGCAAATCTGGTCGTTGATGACAACGACCCCGGCAAGCGTGACAGTGTGCTCATGCTGACGGAGGAGGGGAAAAAAGCGCAGCAGCGGGCCATCTCATGCTGGAAGCAGGCCCAAAAAGAATACGAGGAGATGCTCGGCGAGGAAAAAGTCAGAGAGTTTGAGTCAATAATGGAGGCATTTGAGAACGTTTAGTTCCATTTTTTTCCATTATCGTTGCGTATGCAACAATCAAGCCATTGTAATCATATTGTCCCCGGACAATATTATAAAATAGGAAGGGAGAAATAAAATGACAATCGAGAACAAATTCACCCCTATCGACATGGAGACCTGGCCCAACGCCGGTACCTTTATGGCCTTTACACAGATGGATCTCAGAGGCTTCGCACTCACTGTCAACATCGACATAACCCATATGCTGGAGGTTGTCAAGGATTCAGGTTATAAGTTCTGGCCCACATGGGTCTGGCTCGTGACCAGAAATCTCAACAAGCAGCAGGATTTCAGAGTGGGCATAGAGGACGGCGTCGTCGGCTATTACGAGACCCTGAACCCCCTGTCACCCATACTCCACGATGACACCATGACCATCACCATGTTCACTGAGGACTACTATGACAGCCTCAAGGAGTTCCACGAGGCTTACATGAACCACGTCAAGGAGTTTGAGAAGATCCCCTCCGGCTTTGCCAATCATCCCCCTCATTCATACTTCACCATCGCTTCACTGCCCTGGTTCTCGTTCACCCACTTCCACACCCGTCACGAACTGCAGAAGGATCACTTTGCGCCCCTTATAGAAACCGGAAAGCTTTTTGAGGAAAACGGCAAGAAGATGATGCCCCTGTCTATGACCTGTCACCACGCCACGCTTGATGGGTACAATATAAAGATCTTCCTCGAGGATCTTCAGGCAGATATGGAGAACCTTGAGAAATTACTGTAATCCCTTTTTTAAACATAAATATTAAATGATTTGGAGTTGATCACGTGGCTA
>JAFRAF010000155.1 GCA_017405545.1 Oscillospiraceae bacterium
CCTTTCGAGGGTGTACGAGGCCGTTGTCCACGGCCGCATGAAGGAACCCGCGGGCAGGGTGGACATGCCTGTAGGCCGCCACCCCACAGACAGGAAACGCCAGTCGGTAAACAGTAAAACTCCCCGTCAAGCCGTGACGGATTATGAGACAATAACAGGCTACAGGGGATATACCCATATCCGCTGCAGACTTCACACGGGCAGGACCCATCAGATTCGCGTGCACATGGCAGCCATAGGCCATCCCCTGCTGGGGGACATGGTCTACGGGCACAAAAAGCCGGAGCTGGGGCTGGAGGGCCAGTGCCTGCACGCCAGACAGCTGAAGTTCATACATCCTTCCAGCGGCGAGCCGGTGGAGCTGAGCTCTGATCTGCCGGATTATTTTAAGGACGTATTGGCAAAACTTGAGAAGATTGGGAGGTTAGATTCTGAGGATCTATAATAACGCGGCCGAGATGATAGGACATACCCCCCTTATGGACATAGGGGGTTTCACCGAGGGGGCTGCGGCCAGAGTGGTCGTGAAGCTGGAGTATAAGAACCCCGCCGGCAGTTCCAAGGACAGGATAGGACTTGCCCTGATAAAAGACGCAGTGGAGCGGGGCCTGCTGGCCCCCGGAGGGACGGTGATAGAGCCCACCAGCGGCAACACGGGCATAGGCATAGCCTCCGCCTGCGCGGCTCTGGGCTACAGGGCGGTAATAGTCATGCCCGACAGCATGAGCGCCGAGCGCAGAAAGCTTATGGGCGCGTACGGGGCCGAGCTGGTACTCACACCGGGCGCTCAGGGCATGGCCGGGGCCATAGCCAAGGCGCAGGAGCTGAAGGAGAGCATACCCGGCTCCATCATAGCGGGGCAGTTCGTAAACCCGGCAAATCCCAGGGCGCATTTTGAGACAACGGGTCCCGAGATATGGGAGGATACAGACGGCAAGGTGGACATATTCGCGGCCGCCATGGGCACAGGCGGTACCGTCAGCGGAGTGGGACGCTTCCTCAAGTCCCGAAAGCCCGAGGTTAAAGTGGTGGGCATAGAGCCGAAGGAGTCCCCCCTCGTAAGCGAGGGGCGCAGCGGCCCCCACGGCATACAGGGCATCGGGCCGAATTTCGTCCCCGACACTCTGGACAGGGGCATACTTGACGAGGTGTTGACCGTTACAACCGCCGACGCCTACAGCGCGGCCCGGAATTTCGCCCGGAGCGCGGGCGTGCTGGTGGGCATAAGCTCCGGCGCGGCCCTGGCGGGCGCACTGGAGCTGGCAAAGCGGCCGGAAAACGCGGGGAAGCTCATTGTGGCCCTGCTCCCGGACAGCGGAGAGCGCTATCTGTCGGTTCAGGGCCTGTTTGATTGATACTGTAAAAAAACTGCCGTATGTCCCTTTCGGGGGACATACGGCAATTATCAGTTTTGTTATTGTTTGCCCGGGCTGATTGCTCTAACGCGGGCTGTCAGGTCTGCTCAGTGCAGATGTGACTCGTATTCCTCGTCAGAGGGGACGGCGCTTTCCGGGTTCACGTTCTCGGCCGACTGCTTTCTGAAGCGATCCCTTTTGGACTTCCTGTACAGGCTGTCAGCCAGCATGGTTATAAAGGCGATGACGGAGACCAGACCCACCAGGAAATACATGCCCAGCCCGCAGGCTATGCCCAGGGCCGCCAGCATAAATATCTCGGCGGCGGTGGTTATGCCCTGAACGCTGCCCGTGGGGCTTTTCCAGATGATGCCCGCGCCCAGAAAGCCTATGCCCGTGAGCACTCCCGTAACCAGACGGGCGGGGTCGGCGTTTACGTTTACATTGGCCGGGCCGTTGGGGAAGGCGTAGACAAAGCCGTATATGGAGATTATGGCTATTACGCAGGCGGCCAGACACACCAGCACATGGGTGCGCACGCCGGCGGGCTTGTGGCTGCGCTCCCTCTCTATGCCGAATATCAGGCCGATAAGGGTGGCAAGGAGCACCCTCAGAAGTATCTCCTTATAGCTGATTGCGATTTCAAAACCCATTTTCTGCCTCCTGTCTTTTTCAAAAAACGCGGCGATGCGGTCCGAAGCATGCTTATGGATAATATGCCCGGGCAGAAGAAATAATGACTCCGTAAAAGCGATTTAATAAGCTCTTATAATATATTAATTATATCATCTGTCGGGCGTCTCCGTCAAATGCTGACGGAAAAATCCCACCTTTTTTCACCGGCCGTGTCGGGGTGCAGGGGAGTCCGCGGGCTCGGAACCGGCGGCGAAAAATCCTGTAAGCGGAATGAGGCGAGGGACTGAAAAGCCCCGCTTTCGGGGAATTGACGGAAAATCCATCAGAATACACAGAACAAATAGCAATTAGAGTCAAAAATATTCCATATCGCTTTCTTGCTTTGAAATTGATGAAATGATATACTTATATAAAGAGGCAAAGTGTGTCCCGTGACTGACGGCATGAGTGGATATCCACGGGGGAGCGGGACAGAAAAACGCGGCCTGACTGTCTCCCGTGTGGGCCGTTGTGAGACGTTTATACCGACAGGCTTACAGCCCTGCCCGGTATAGATTTGCCGGCCGTCTGGGCAGATGCTCTCCAATGGATGAGGTCAGCCCTTTTTTGATTTCAGCGGGGCAGAGCGGCCGCCGAAGAGTTCTTACGGAGTAATGACTATGACCGGATACATACAGAGGCGTAACAATATTACAATAAGGACTTACATGACAGAGAAGCGCTTTTTTGATCACATCGCTTTCCCTGACAGACCCATTGCGCGATGAGCTGCAGCCTGCGCTTATGGGGCCGCCGGGCGTGGGCGGTGTGATATTTCATATAAATTCAAAAGGAGGGCAAGGGTATGAAGAAGGTCGCTATCATTATGGGAAGCGACAGCGATCTGCCTGTGGCGGAAAAAGCCATTGATATTTTAAGGGAATTTGAGGTGCCCTTTGAGGTGCATGTCTATTCGGCGCACAGAACGCCGGTTCAGTCGGCGGAATTCGCCGCCGGCGCAAGGGAGAGGGACTTCGGCGTTATCATCGCCGCCGCAGGGAAGGCCGCCCATCTGGCAGGAGCCATGGCCGCCCACTCATCCCTGCCGATTATCGGCATACCGATAAAGTCGTCGACTCTTGACGGGCTGGACGCCCTTCTGTCCACGGTGCAGATGCCCACGGGCCTGCCCGTAGCCACGGTGGCCATTGACGGCGCGGCCAACGCCGCCCTGCTGGCCATACAGATACTCGCGGTATATGATACGGAGCTTGCATCGAAGCTGGACGCCTACAGGGCGGCGGCTTCCCGGAAGGTTCTGAAAAACGATATGATAATCTCTGAAAAATACAATGGAGCTTAGGAGGATCAGAAATGAACGATCTGAAGTACGTTTACAGCTGCAAGACAAAGAATGTCTATGCTCTCCCGAACGGGAATTATCAGCTAAAGTTCAAGGACAACGTGACCGGCGTGGACGGAAAGACTGAAACGGTCGCCAAGGACGGTCGGTACATAGAGCCCATGACGCTGTCCGAGCTGTTTTTTGCGTAGGATCTGGAGGTAGTCAATGGGAGGATTTTTTGGAATAGCCTCAAAGGAAAACTGCGTGCTGGATGTGTTCTTCGGCGTTGATTACCACTCGCATCTGGGGACTAAACGCGCGGGCATGGCCAGCTATTCGGCAGAGCAGGGCTTTCAGAGGGACATCCACAATATTGAGAACTCTCCGTTCCGGACCAAGTTCGCCGGCATCACCGAGGAGATGAGCGGCAGGCTCTGCATCGGCTGCATCAGCGATACCGACCCCCAGCCGCTGCTTGCGAAGTCCCGGCTGGGAGTGTACGCCATAAGCATAGTGGGCCTGATAAACAACGCCCAGCAGTTGGTGGACACCCTGCGGGACCAGGGCCACAACCACTTTGAGGCCATGGGCGGCGGCAGAGTCAACACCGTGGAGCTGGTAGCGGCCCTGATAAGCTGCAGGGACAGCTTTGCCGAGGGCATACGCTATGCCCAGTCCCTTGTGGACGGCTCTCTGTCCGTGCTGTTGATGACAGACCACAGCATCATCGCGGCCCGCGACCGGCTGGGGCGCATCCCCA
>JAFRAF010000003.1 GCA_017405545.1 Oscillospiraceae bacterium
CCATGGTCGCCTGTCAGGGTGTGGAGGGGGCATACTCTCAGCTGGCCTGCGAGCGGATATTCCAGGCCTGCAGCATAATGTATTTCAGCTCCTTTGAGGGGGTCTTCGCCGCCGTAGAGCAGGGCCTTTGCAGATATGGCATACTGCCCCTTGAAAACAGCACGGCGGGCTCCGTGAACCGCATATACGACCTTATGATGAAGCACGAGTTCTACATCGTGCGCAGCAGCAGGGTGAAAGTGGACCACTGCCTGCTGGCCAATAAGGGCGCGAAGAAAAGCAACATAAAAGAGATATTCTCCCACGAGCAGGCCATCTCCCAGTGCGCCGGCTTTTTGAGGGGCATGAAGGACGTGAAGGTCACACCCTGTGAAAATACGGCGATGGCCGCGAAAAAGGTGTTTGAGTCCGGCCGCATGGATATGGCCGCCCTCTCCTCGAGAAACTGCGCGGAGATCTACGGCCTTGAGTGCCTTGAGCAGTCGGTGCAGGATCAGGGCAGCAACTTCACAAGGTTCATATGCATATCCAAGACCCCGGAGATATACCCGGGCGCCAACCGGACGAGCCTCATGGTCGTGGTGCCCAACAAGCCCGGCGCCCTGTACAAGGTGCTGTCCCGCTTCAACGCGCTGGGCATCAACCTCATAAAGCTGGAGAGCCGGCCCCTGCCCAACAGCGATTTCGAGTTTATGTTCTACTTTGATCTGGAGACCTCGGTTTACTCAGACTCTCTCGGCAGAGTGTTTGACGACCTCTCGAATGTGGTCACCAGCATAAAGTATCTGGGCACCTACTCCGAGCTGGTGTAGTCTCGGACAATCGAAACCCGGATATGAGTCATGCCGTCCCGACGGACGGCGGATTGGAGATGGATATGGGCAGATACGGGCTTATCGGGAGAAAGCTGGGCCACAGTTTTTCGCCCGCCATACACGCGATGATAGGGGACTACGAGTACAAGCTCTACCCTCTGGAGCCGGAGGAGCTGGAGGGCTTTGTGCGCTCCGGCGGCCTGGACGGCTTCAATGTCACCATACCCTACAAGCAGGCTGTGATGCCGCACTGCGACGAGCTGACGGAGCAGGCCAGGTCCATCGGCAGTGTGAACACCATGGTCCGCACGGAAAATGGCTGGCTGGGTGACAATACGGATTACGCCGGCTTTGTCCGCCTTTTGGGGGACTCGGCTGAGCGCCTTGCCGGGAAAAAGGCCATTGTGCTGGGCAGCGGCGGCGCCAGCCGCACGGTCTGCGCGGTGCTGAAGGACAAGGGCATTGAAGCTGTCGTCATATCCCGACAGGGCGAAGACAACTATGACAATCTGGACCGGCACGCGGACGCCCGGCTGATAGTCAACAGCACCCCCGTGGGCATGTACCCGGACAACGGCAGGGCGGCAGTTGATCTGAGCCTGTTCCCGGACTGTGAGCTGGTGCTGGACCTGATATACAACCCCGCCCGGACGGCGCTGATTTTGCAGGCGGAGAGCCTGGGCATTGAGTGCCGCAGCGGCATGCTCATGCTGGCCGCACAGGCGGTGGCGGCGGCTGAGCGCTTTTTCGATACCCGATATGACAGCGGCCTCGCCGACAGCATAGCGGCGAAGATCGCGGCGGAAAAGCAGAATATCGTCCTCATCGGAATGCCCGGCTGCGGGAAGACCACCGTGGCCCGGGAGCTGTCAAAGAGGACGGACAGACCCATATACGACACTGACGACATGATAGTGGAAAAGGCCGGGATGAGCATCCCGGAGATATTCAAAAGCCGGGGCGAGGCGGGCTTCAGAGCGCTGGAGACCGAAATCCTGCGGAAGATATCCGCCGAGAGCGGGCTGATACTCGCCACGGGCGGCGGTGTCGTAACGGTGCCGGAGAACCGGCCCCTCATCCGACAGAACAGCGTATGCGTGTTTCTGGAGCG
>JAFRAF010000156.1 GCA_017405545.1 Oscillospiraceae bacterium
CTACAGGGTGGATGTGCGCTGCTCCGACCCCATATTCAAGCAGCTCTCGGACGTCTACCTGAAGATAAGAAACACCGCCCGATATATTTTGGGCAATATATGGGACTTCGACCCCGATGAGCCCGTGGCTTACGAGCAGCTCCTGCCCGAGGACAAATGGGCTCTCGCCCGCCTGGGCAAGCTCATAGACCGCTGTATCGCGGCCATTGACGATTACGAGTTCCATACGGTCATCCACGCCATACACAATTTCTGCGTTGTTGACATGTCCAACTTCTATCTGGATATCATCAAGGACAGACTCTATTGCGAGCGGGCCGACTCCGTGGAGAGACGGGCCGGGCAGACAGCCATGTTCCGGATACTCGACAGCCTTGTGCGTCTGCTGGCGCCTCTGCTGGCCTTCACCTCCAACGAGATATGGCAGGCCATGCCTCACCGCAAGGGGGATAACCCCGAGCATATCGTGCTCAACGACATGGCCAAGTCCGACCCCGCCTGGGCCCTCGACGAGAACGAGGACAGCCGCTGGGAGAGCGCCCTGCGCCTGAGAGATGACGTGAACAAGGCGCTGGAGCTGGCCAGAGGACAGAAGGTCATAGGCAAGCCCCTTGACGCGAAGGTCACCCTCTATGTGGGTGACGAAGCGAAGGCGGAGTTCGAGCGGATAGCCGACAGGGACTTCAAGGTGCTGTGCATCGTGTCCCGCTTTGACGTGGTTTACGGTCAGGGCGAGGGCTATCGGGGCGAGCGTTTCCCGGGCGTAACGGTATCCGTAGAGAACTACGACGCGCCCAAGTGCGTGCGCTGCTGGACCAAGGACGAGGGCGTCGGACAGGATCATGAGCATCCGGAGCTCTGCCCCAGATGCGCCGCCGCTGTAAAGTAATTCAATAAGACTGATTATTCCGGCGGCCTCATGTGCCATGAGGCCGCCGGGAGACTATAGGTATAAGGAGCCGCCGGAGATCGGCCGCCGGGCATGCTTTGGCCCGTGACCGGAGAGCATCTCCCCACGGCGCTTTATCATTAAGGAGACAGGATATGCCTTATCTGCTTTTAGCCGCTGCCATAGCCCTGGGCGACCAGCTTTTCAAGCACTGGTATGTCAGCAACATAGCCCCGAATGGCGTCTGTGAGGTCATCCCGGGCATACTACAGTTCACATATGTCAAAAACACCGGCGCAAGCTGGGGGATTTTTTCCGGCATGCGCTGGCCCCTGCTGGCGGTGACGGTCATCGCCGCGGCGCTGATAATATATCTGCTTTTTACCATCAAGGTCAACACCGCGGGCAAGATAGGTCTGGCATGTGTCCTGGGCGGGGCAATAGGCAACGGCATTGACCGCTTCAGACTGGGCTATGTGGTGGACATGCTGGACAGCCCCCTGGTGGACTGGTATGTGTTCAACATCGCTGACGTGTTCATCACCGGCGGCGGCATACTGTTCTGCATATGCTATCTCATAAAGGTGCTGAAGGAGGAGAAGGAGACAAAGCTCCTCAAAAGCGTGCAGATAAAGGAAAAGCCCAGGGGCATGCCGGAGCTGAACAGGCTTAAGGACAAGCCGGAGCAGTCCGGGAAGGGGGAAGCCTGATTTGAGGATCGACCTTGAATGCGAGCGCGGGGACCTGCCGAGACTGGATGTGTTCCTTGCGGACATGCTGCCGGAACTGAGCCGGAGCGGCGCTCAGAAGCTCATTGAGCAGGGCCTGGTCACCATGGACGGCAGGACCGTGAAGAAGAACCACAAACCGGAACCGGGTCAACGCTTTGAGGTGGAGCTGCCCGAGCCGGAGCCGGTGGATGCCGAGCCCGAGGACATAGCCCTGGACGTGGTCTACGAGGACGGGGACGTGATAGTGGTCAACAAGCCCAGAGGGATGGTGGTGCATCCCGCGCCGGGACATCCGGGCGGCACTCTGGTCAACGCCCTGCTCTTCCACTGCGGTGACAGCCTGTCGGGCATAGGCGGTGTGAAGCGGCCGGGCATAGTGCACCGGATAGACAAGGACACCTCGGGCCTCATTATCGCCGCAAAGAACGACATGGCCCATATGAGCCTGTCTGAGCAGCGGAAGGACAGGAGC
>JAFRAF010000157.1 GCA_017405545.1 Oscillospiraceae bacterium
CGTCATGGGGCCGTCCTCGCCCTTCTGGGCAAAGAAGTCCAGGTTGTCCTTGGCGGTGGACAGCCGCTCCAGGGCGGCCTTGGCCTGCATCAGGATCTCACCGGAGTAGTTGAGCGGGGAGCGGTAATGGCTCATGAGCATGAACATGCGGATGCAGTCGTAGCCGTAAGCCTCCGCGGCCTCCCGCACGGTGAAGAAGTTGCCCAGGGATTTGGACATCTTCTTGTTGTCCACGTTGATGAAGCCGTTGTGCACCCAGTAGCGGACGAAGGGCGCGTCGTTGGCGGCCTCGGACTGGGCGATCTCGTTTTCGTGGTGGGGGAAGGCCAGATCCGCGCCGCCGCAGTGTATGTCTATGGTGTCGCCCAGGAACTTCTTGGACATGGCGGAGCACTCGATGTGCCAGCCGGGACGGCCCTTGCCCCAGGGTGAATCCCAGGCGGGCTCGCCGGGCTTTGCCGCCTTCCACAGGGCGAAGTCCATGGGATTCTCCTTGATGTCGGCCACGTCTATGCGGGCGCCGGCCTGCAGCTCCTCAAGGGGCTGGTGGGACAGCTTGCCGTAATCGGCGAACTTGTTGGTGCGGTAGTACACGTCGCCCTGGGTCTCATAGGCGTAGCCCTTGTCCACAAGAGTCCGCACCATGTCGATTATCTCGGGTATGGTCTCGGTGGCCTTGGGGTGTACCGTGGCCTCACGGACGCCCAGGCCGTGGGCGTCGGTGAAATACTCGGCGATGTACTTCTCGGAAACGGTCTTGGTATCGCTGTTCTCCTCGATGGCCCGGTTGATTATCTTGTCGTCCACGTCGGTGAAGTTCTGGACGAAGGTCACGTCGTAGCCCCGGTACTCAAAATAGCGGCGCAGCACGTCGAACATGATGATGGGTCTGGCGTTGCCCACGTGTATGAAGTTGTACACGGTGGGGCCGCAGGCATACATCTTCACCTTGCCCTCGCTGATGGGGACAAAATCCTCTTTTTTCATGGAAAGGGTGTTAAACAGCTTCATTTCTGATCTCCTCCGTATCTGTATGATTGACATTACTGTTTTCAAGCACAAGTATTCTGCGGCGCAGGGCAACCAGCTCCTGGGTGATGGGGTCCGTGACGCTGATTTGGTCCACCTCGCTGGCGTAGTCCGTCTTCTCCCCGGCGATCTTCACGACCCTGGCCGGGACGCCCACGGCGGTGGAGTGGGGCGGTATGGCGCTGAGCACAACCGCGTTGGAGGCTATGCGGGAGCCGTCCCCCACGGTGAAGGGCCCCAGTATCTTGGCACCGGAGCCTATCAGCACATCGTTGCCTATTGTGGGATGGCGCTTTCCCGTGTCCTTTCCGGTGCCGCCCAGGGTGACCCCCTGATATATCAGCACGTCGTCCCCCACCTCGGCGGTCTCACCGATGACTATGCCCATGCCGTGGTCGATGACGAAGCGCTTGCCTATTGTGGCCCCGGGATGGATCTCTACGCCGGTCCAGAAGCGGGACCACTGGGACACAAAGCGGGCCAGAAAGCGCAGGTGGTGTATGTGCAGGAAGTGGGCGAACCTGTGATAGATTATGGCGTGCACTCCGGGATACAGCAGGAACACGGAGAGCTTTGACCCCGCGGCGGGGTCTCGGGCCTGATAGGCCCCGAGGGTCTCATGCAGTCTTTTGAACATCTTGTGATTCTCCTTTTTCATTCCGCCGAAAAGCCTTGGCTCTGCTTTTTCCGGCGGCTCCCTGAATATATATGGCAATCTCCCCACGGGCGTCACAGTACGGGTCTGCGGAGGGCAAATGTCAAAAGTCTGACAGGGAAAACAAAAAGCGCCTCCTGCGCCGTCCATGACGCAAGAGGCGATAATTACCGCGGTTCCACTCTTGTTTATTACTCACCCGCCCATCAGCAGGCCGGACCGTAACGGGGCCCACACGGGGGTGAATTTCCTCACTCCGCGCTCCCGGGTGCACTTCCATAGCCGGGCGTCAGCTCCGTTTCCAGCCTTACGCCGGAGCCTCTCTGTCACGCCCTGAGCTGTGTACTCTCCCCGTTCACAGCGCATTTGACCATATTTACAGTTCATTATATTAGCATAGCGGCCCGGCCGTGTCAAGGGCTTTTCAAAGGGCCGCGCGGCACTTTTTCCGGCTCAGGCGGCGCTGCCGAGAGCCTCCTTATTCTTTACGAAGTACTCCATGCCGGACCACACGGTGGTGATGACCATCACGGCCACGCACAGGGTGTTCAGAGTTACGCCCCCCGCTCCCAGCGCGTGCAGAGGCGTGAGCATGATGCATATGCACACCATGGATGAGGCCGTCTTTATCTTTCCGGACATGGCCGCCGCAATCACCGTACCGCTGGACGCGGCCACAAGGCGCAGGCCGGTCACGGCAAATTCCCGCGCCAGCATTATCATGGCGCACCAGACGGGCATTTGCCCCCACTTCACGAATATCAGTATGGCGGCAAAAACCAGCAGCTTGTCCGCAAGGGGATCCATAAACTTGCCGAAGTCGGTTATCTGGTCATAGTGCCGGGCTATGTATCCGTCCAGGGTATCGGTTATGCTGGCCAGGATGAATATGGCCAGGGCTATGTACCTTGCCCCGGGCAGCTCCAGCAGCAGCACCGCCATAAAAACGGGAATAATGATCACACGCAGTACGGTGAGCTTATTCGCGGTATTCATCAAATCACCTCTCTACGATAAGACCGACGAGTTCTCCGTCCTCCACATCCGCCAGCTCGACTTCATAAAACTCTCCGGGCACGGGCTTGCCCCCGCTGATGAGCACATTGCCGTCTATATCCGGGGACTCGGCATAGCTCCTGCCCAGCCACAGCCCCCGCTCCGGCTCGAAGCCCTCGCATATGACCCTTGTCCGGCTGCCCAGCCTTTTGCGGTTGAAGTCGTCCATAATTTCTGACTGCAGCCCCATCAGGAGCTCCGCCCGCCTCTGGGCCGTCTCGCTGTCGGGCCTGTCCATATCCGCCGCCGGGGTCCCCTCCTCCGGTGAGTAGGGGAAGACGCCCGCCCGCTCTATGCGGGCCTGCCGCAGAAACTCACACAGCTCCTCAAACTCGGCCTCTCCCTCGCCGGGCAGGCCGGTGATAATGCTGGTCCTGAGCACCACCCCGGGCAGCTTCCGCCGTATCTTCTCAAACAGAGCCCTGATCTCCCCTCCGCTGCCCCGGCGGTTCATGGCCCTGAGTATGCCGTCGTTTATGTGCTGGATGGGTATATCCAGATATTTGAGTATCTTATCCTCCCGGGCGATGACGTCCAGCAGCTCGTCGTCTATCTCGTCGGGGTAGAGATAGTGGAGCCTTATCCACTCAAA
Source organism: Oscillospiraceae bacterium (assembly GCA_017405545.1). Taxonomy (GTDB): domain Bacteria; phylum Bacillota; class Clostridia; order Oscillospirales; family Oscillospiraceae; genus RGIG2311. The sequence goes on from JAFRAF010000157.1 coordinate 3,333, forward strand.
GCCCTCTATCCTGCAGAGCTCTTCCAGCAGCTCACCCAGGCAGCGTCTGTGATACAGGTCCGTGCCGTATCGGGTGATGTCCTGGGCCACGACTATAAGCTCCTTCACCCCGGAGCCGGCAAGGGCCGCGGCCTCCTCAAGTATGTTCTCCATTGGGCGGCTGCGGTAGCGGCCCCTGAGCTTCGGTATCACGCAGTAGGCGCAGCGGTTGGAGCAGCCCTCCGCTATCTTCAGATAGGCCCAGCCGGGCCCGGTGGAGACTATCCTCTCCCCCTCCTCGTCGGTGTTGTCGATGTCGCCGAAGAGGGCGGGGCGGCCGGAATCCATGACATCCTTGACGGCCTCCGCTATATCCGTATAGCTGCCCGTGCCCAGGATGCCGTCGATCTCCGGCATCTCCTTCAAAAGCTCCTGCCCGTAGCGCTGGGCAAGACAGCCGGTCACGAAGATCTTTCCCTGCCAGCCATTCTCTCTCAGGCTGCCCAGATACAGAATATTGTCGATGGCCTCCATCTTCGCCGCGTCAATAAAGCCGCAGGTATTGACTATGCCCACATCCGCCCGGCCTGGCTCGTCCACGGTCACAAAACCCGCGTCCAGCATTCTGGCCAGCATCTGTTCGGAGTTCACAAGATTCTTGGCGCAGCCAAGGGATATGAGACACACTTTAATCGGCAAAATATTCATCCTCCAATACGGCCGAATACCGCTGCAGGGCCGCGCGGATATCCTCCCAGCCGAAGCCCCGGCGGTACAAACTGTCCGTGAGCTTTTTGAGCTCCTTTCGGTCGGGCTGTCTGCCCCCCAGCTTTTTCATAAGCAGGCCGTCCAGAGTCTCATCCGGCTCGGGCAGCTCCTCCAGCACGGACATGGCGAGCTCCCTGTCCAGGCCCCGGCGGTACAGCTCCGCCTTCACCTTTCCCCGGCCGTAGCCCATGGAACAGTAGTGCTTCGCCACCGTGCGGGCATAGGCCGCGTCGTCTATAAAGCCCAGCGCCTCGCAGCGCCGTGCCACGGCGTCGGCGGCCTCCGGGTCCTCGCCCTTCTGCACCAGCTTGTCCGTGAGCTCTCTGCGGGACATGTTTCTGGCGGAGAGCATGCGCATGGCCCTCTCCCTCAGCCTGCCCTGCTCGGCCCGGCCCTTGAGTCTCCGGACCTCGTCCTCGTCCAACTCCCTGCCGGTGAAGAGGCCGAACTCGGCTATAATATCCAGATTCACCCTGAGGCTGCCGCCGTCATCCAGCTCAATATACCATATGTCGGCCGCCTTCCGGGACTGGACAAGCTTGATTATCTTCACTAATCCTCAAAGTCCTCGGCCGTGATGCTCACATCCGCTCCGGGCTCCGCAACCCTTCCGGCCGCCACGGCGGCTATGCGGGCCTGGGGCGTCATGAGCTTTACGGCGTTTTCCCTTATCTCCTTCTCAAGGGCCGCGGCCACCTCCGGGTTGTCCAGCAGGTACTTTTTCACGTTGTCCCTGCCCTGGAGCCGGGTCTCGCCCACGGTGAACCAGGCGCCGCTTTTTTCGATGATATCCAGCTTGGCGCCCAGGTCCACGATCTCGCCAACTTTGGAGATGCCCTCGCCGTACATTATGTCAAACTCCGCCTCCTTGAAGGGGGGAGTAACTTTATTCTTGACTATCTTCGCCCTGGTCCTGTTGCCGACCATCTCGCCGGCCACCTGCAGGGTCTGGATGCGGCGCACGTCGATGCGCACGCTGGAGAAGAACTTGAGGGCCCTGCCGCCGGGGGTGGTCTCCGGGTTTCCGTACATGACGCCTATCTTCTCACGGAGCTGGTTGATGAATATGACCACACACTGGGTCTTTGAAATGGCGCCCGCCAGCTTGCGCAGGGCCTGGGACATGAGTCTCGCCACCACGCCCACGCTGGAGTCGCCCATCTCGCCCTCTATCTCGCTGCGGGGCACAAGGGCCGCCACCGAGTCGATGACCACCACATCCAGCGCGCCGGAGCGCACAAGGGTCTCGGCGATGGCAAGGGCGTCCTCGCCGGTGTCCGGCTGGGATATGAGCATGCTGTCGATATCTATGCCGATGGCTCTGGCGTAGGCCGGTTCAAGTGCGTGCTCCGCGTCTATATAGGCCACCTCGCCGCCGGCCTTCTGTGCCTCGGCCACTATGTGCAGGGCCAGGGTCGTCTTGCCGGAGGACTCGGGCCCGAATATCTCGATTATCCTGCCCTTGGGCACGCCGCCTATACCCAGCGCCAGATCCAGGGACAGGGAGCCCGTGGGTATGGCCTCAACATTCACCTGGGGCGCGTCCCCCATGCGCATGATGGAGCCCGCGCCGTACTGACGCTGTATCTGTGATATGGCGGTGTCCAGCGCGCCCTTTTTGTCGCTTACGCGGACCGCAGCCTCAGGTCTCTTTCTCTCAGCCATTCCGTTCTTCCTCCTTTAAGGTCCCTGTGACCACACGGTCAATATCCAGGGTGTCTTTGAAAGTCTCTATGTTCTCAAAGCCGTTTTCCCGCATTATCTCAGCCACGGCCTCGGCCTGACCGACGCCGCACTCGAACATGAGGCGGGCCTGACCGGTCAGCAGTATCTTCCATTTGGAGCTCACGCTCCTGTAAAACATGAGTCCGTCCTCTCCCCCGTCCAGAGCCATGCGGGGCTCGTAGTCCTTTACGGAGCGGTCGAGGCTCTCTATATCGCCGCTGGGTATGTAGGGGGGATTGCAGACTATCATGTCGAATTTTCCCAGAAATATGGGCGGGGTCTTCAGGGCGTCCCCGTCGGCGCAGCTGACGCGCCGGGGCTGCCTGTTGAGGTTCACGTTGGCCCGGCTCACCGCCAGCACGGAGGGGTCCCTGTCTATCATGACCACCCGGATATCCGGCAGATTCGCCGCCAGAGCGAGACCCACACAGCCGCTGCCGCAGCACAGATCCAGTATCCTGCCGCCGCCTCCCCCTCTGCGGATGTAGTCTATGGCCATGTCGGCCAGCACCTCCGTGTCGATACGGGGGATGAGCACCTCCTGGTTCACCTTCAGGGGCAGACCGTAGAACTCCCACTGTCCGGTGATATATGCCACCGGCTCCCCCCGGAGCCTGCGCTCAATGAGCTCGTCCAGATCCCTCTCGTACTCGGGGCTCGAATAAAGGGTCATATCCCGGAAAAACTCCGTCCTCGTCTTGCCCGCCGCAGCCGCGGCCAGCAGCTGGGCCTCCAGTCCGTAGCCCTCTATTCCGGCGCTTTTTAGCCGCCTCCGGGCAGATATATAGAGCTCGTTATATGTCTTCATACTCCACCTCATATGCCGACGCGGCCGCCGGCCGAAAAGAGTTCATTATCACCGTCGGGAGCCTGCCGCCCCCGCCTCGGGGTCAATTACCAGGCGTCCGCGCCCTTTTCCTCGGGGATGACCATCTTCAGCGCCTCTATGGCCACCTCCATCATGCTGTCGTCCGGCTCCCTTGTGGTCAGGCCCTGCAGGGCCTTGCCCGGAGCGGATATGATGGCGGTGAGCCAGTTGTCATAGCGTCCGGCCAGCTTGATTATCTCCCAGCTGACCCCGATGATTATGGGCACCAGCACTATGCGGGACAGCACCCTTATCCAGCCGTTGGACCACTTGACAAAGCAGAAAACTATTATGCTGACTATCATTACTATCAGCAGGAAGCTGGTGCCGCAGCGTGGATGTCTTGTGCTCATTCTGCGCACATTGTCCACCGTCAGCTCAAGGCCCTGCTCATAGCAGTGTATGGTCTTGTGCTCGGCCCCGTGGTACTGCCAGACCCGCTGTATGTCCTTCATCTGGGACACGGCCCAGAGATACAGCAGAAAGAGGACTATGCGCA
>JAFRAF010000158.1 GCA_017405545.1 Oscillospiraceae bacterium
AACATCATAAGCTGTGACATGGAGGCCGCCGCTCAGGAGCAGTTCAACGACACAGAAGGAGAATCAACTGATGAATTATCGTGAGAAATATGAGCTATGGCTCAAATCCGACGCTCTTACAGATGCGGAGAAGGCCGAGCTCCGCGCCGCTGCGTCCGATGAGGGCGAGCTGGAGAGCCGCTTTTTCGCAAACCTCCAGTTCGGCACCGCCGGTCTGCGGGGCATCATGGGCCTCGGCACCAACAGGATGAATATCCATGTCATCCGCCACGCCACCGAGTCTTTTGCACGGGTCATCCTTGAGGAGGGGCCCGAAGCTGCGGCGAAGGGCGTGGCCATCTGCCACGACTGCCGCATAAACAGCAGACAGTTCGCCGAGGCGGCGGCCTGCGTCATGGCGGCCAACGGCATACCCGTGCGGCTTTTTGAGGATATGCGCCCCACACCGGAGCTGAGCTTCGCCATAAGGGAATACGGCTGTCTGGCGGGCATAAACGTGACCGCCTCCCACAACCCCAAGGAGTACAACGGCTACAAGGTCTACTGGGCCGACGGGGCCCAGCTTCCCCCCGCCCACGCGGCAGCCATAGCCGCCAAGATGGAGGAGCTGGACGTGTTCGGTTCCGTAAAGACAATGGATTACAACGAGGCCTTAAAGTCCGGTCTCATTACGCTCATGGGCGTCGAGACGGACGAGAAGTTCCTTGAAAACGTCATGGCCCAAGCCACGGATCCGGAGCTCATAAACCGGGTGGCGGACAGCTTTTCCATAGTCTACACCCCCTTCCACGGCACGGGCTACCGGCTCATCCCGGAGGTATTCCGGCGCATGGGCTTTAAAAAGGTCTGCCCCGTCCCCGAGCAGATGGTCATCGACGGCAGCTTCCCCACGGTAAAATCCCCCAATCCGGAAAACCCCGAGGGCTTCTATCTGGCCGTCGACCTGGCCGACCGGGTGGGCGCGGACTTCATAATAGGCTCCGACCCCGATGCGGACAGAGTCGGCATTCTTGTCCGGGACAGGGAGGGCAGATTCGTTCACATAAGCGGAAACCAGATCGGCGTTCTGATGCTGGACTATGTCATCCGCTCCAAGACAAAGGCCGGTACGATGCCGGAAAGGCCCTGCGCGGTGAAGAGCCTCGTCTCCACTGAGATGGTCAGAGCCGTGGCACAGGCCGCCGGGGTGAGATGCTTCAACACCTTTACCGGTTTTAAATTCCTGGCTGAGAAGAAGAACGCCCTTGAGAGCTCCGGCGAGGGGCATGTCATATTCGCATTTGAAGAGGCATACGGCTACATGGTGGGCGACTATGTCAGGGACAAGGACGCCGTTGGCGCTTCCCTTGTGCTGGCAGAGATGGCCGCTTACTACTATGACAGGGGCATGAGCCTGCTGGACGCTCTTGACGAGCTCTATGAAAAACACGGTTACTACGGCGAGAACACCCTGAATCTTGTCATGCCCGGACTGGACGGACTGAGAAAAATGGCCAGGCTCATGGAAAATCTCAGGGCGCAGCCTCCCGAGAATGTGGGCGGCATAGCCGTGGACGCCTGGCTGGACTATGAAAGCGGAATACGCAGGACCCGCGGCGGACAGGAGAAGATGGAGATGCGCGGCTCAAATGTCCTCTCCTTTGAGCTTGCAGACGGCACTGTGGTGGTCGTGCGTCCCTCCGGCACCGAGCCCAAGGTCAAGGTATATATCCTTGCCAGAGCGGACAGCCGCGAGCAGTGTGACAAGACCATCGCCGTCTGCGCCAACTGGGCCGAAAAGCTGAAGGACGTCGACTGATGATTTGCAATATATGCCCGCGCATGTGCGGCGCGGAACGGGACGAATACTATGGCAGCGGCGTATGCGGCATGGGACTGAATCCCGTGGTGGCCAGAGCTGCTCCCCACATGTGGGAGGAGCCCATAATAAGCGGCAGCAAGGGCAGCGGGACCATATTCTTCTCCGGCTGCAATCTGCACTGCTCCTACTGCCAGAACTATAAGATAAGCAACGGGGGCGGCGGCGAGCCTTTGAGCTCCGAGCAGCTGCGAAAGCTGTACTTCAAGCTAATCGCTCTGGGCGTGCACAACATAAACCTGGTCACACCCACCCACTTCACCGATGTGATCATCCGCTCCCTCTACGGGGGGCTGCCGGTGCCGGTCATATGGAACTGCGGCGGCTATGAGCGGGTGGAGACCCTGAAGCGGCTGGAGGGCCTTGTGGACATCTACATGCCCGACTGGAAATACTCCGACCCTGAAGTTGCCGCCAGATACTCCTCTGCCCCGGACTACCCGGAGGTGGCGGAGGCCGCCATACTGGAGATGTACAGGCAGACCGGCCCCTTCCGTATGGGAAGCGACGGTCTTCTCAAGAGCGGCACCCTTATACGGCACCTCATACTCCCCGGATACCTGGACAACAGCTTCGGCGTTATCGACCGGGTGTCGGAGCTTTTCAGCCCGGGTCAGGTAGTATTCTCACTGATGAGCCAGTTCACCCCCGTGGAAAACGTGCCGCCGGAGCTGGACAGAGCCATCACCCGCTACGAGCACAACGCAGCCAACGAGCATATGATAGATTCCAGAATAGAGGACGGCTTTTGTCAGGAGCTGGGCTCCGCCAGCGAGAGCTTTATACCGGAATTCGACGGCACAGGGCTTTAGGAAAAACCCGGAAACAAACCCAGGGTCACAGCCTATGCGGGTTTTTGCCCGATACGCTGATCTGTACGGAACACAGCATCTGTTTTAGGAGGGAAAGGATGAAAAAGAGAAGTCTGTCACTTTGTCTCACACTTGCGCTCATACTCAGCCTTGTACCGGTTTTCAGTCTGACTGCGGCGGCGGATAAGCCCGTCATCGACACCATCACCATCACATCGGATATCAAAGCGCCCATCATGGACTGTTATCCGGCCAGGCCGAATATCACCGTCAGCCCCAGCCAGGTGGATTGGAACGCGGCGCGCTTCGACTGGATGAAGCGGGCTGCCAACGGATCCTACGACGTGGCGAGCTACGACATCGTCACGGACGGGACTTACCGTTTCCGCTACGGTCTTCAGGTCGATCAGAACGAGGCCACTCTCGCCGACACGGTGACGGTCATCATAAACGGCCAGCCGCAGACCGTGTATGAGTTTTCCGTTGAGAAAGGCATATACTATTTCAACGCCTATTCCGACGTGTATACCCCACAGGTCCTCCCTAAGGTTCCGGGCAGCCTGCGGATCTCCCCCGACAGCAACCCCCTGCAGGTGGGCGAGAAGCTGTCCTGCGTTCTCTCCGGCGGAGCGGAGAATCTGGACCAGAGCACTCTGGAATACGCATGGGAGTGCCAGGATACCAATACGGGCAGGATATTCTACTATCAGAACGACCAAGGCAGGGCCACCCTGAATCTGACCATCGATTATGAAAACTACAATGTCCGCGCCCGGGTCTACGCCGAGGGCTATTCCGGCTATCTGTACAGCGACTGGCATATGGTAGTGAACACGGCCGTCCCCCACAGCGTCACCGTCAGCGGCGGCACGGCGGACAAGCCCAACGCCAAGGCGGGCAATTTCATCACCATCACTGCCGACGAACCCCCCTTCGGGCAGGTCTTCGACCACTGGGAGGTGCTGTCGGGCAAAGTGACTCTGGCCAACGGTAAAAGCGCCGAGACCACCTTCTTCATGCTCGACGAGGACGTGAGCGTCAAGGCGGTCACCCGCGCGGCCGACGCCACCCACACGGTGGCCGTGGGTTCCCTGACCGTGCGGCAGGAGCCCGACGTCAACAGCTCCCGCATTGGCGGCCTCACGAAGGACGACGGTGTCAGCGTGCTGGAGACCCAGGGCGAATGGTCGAAGATAATATACAAGGACGGCTACGGCTGGGTCATGTCCAAGTATCTGACGGAGATACCGAAGGAGCCGGAAAAAACAAATCCCTTCACGGATGTTTTTGAAAACGAATACTGGTATGACGCAGTCCTCTGGGCCTACTACGCCCAGCCCCAGGTCACAACAGGTATAAACAGCACCGAGTTCGGCCCGCAGCAGACAGTTACGAGAGGCCAGTGCGTCACATTCCTGTGGCGGGCCGAAGGTTGTCCCGAGCCCTACACCGCGGCGAATCCCTTTGTGGACATAAAGGCCGACGAGTACTGGTATAAGCCCATACTCTGGGCGGTGGAAAAAGGCATTACCAAGGGCACCGACACCACCCACTTCAGGCCCTATCAGACCTGCTCCACGGCCCATATAATCACTTTCCTGTACCGTACGCTGGACATAGGCTCCGACGGCTGGTATCAGGACGCGGCCGACTGGGCCATAAATGACTATCTTCTCCTCGGCACGGGCCTGACCGTTCAGCCCGGCATTGACTGTCCGAGAGGGGCCATAGTCACCTTCCTGTACAGGGAACTGGGCATGGGTTAGCCGCTGATAAACGACCATAAGAACAGGAAAACGGCGTGACCGAAAGGGTCTCGCCGTTTTTGTCTTTATGTTCCGTTCTTCGGGGCATAAAACCGGCGCCCGCTACTCCGCCTGACATGACAGCTTTTCTTCCCCTCTGCCTACTCTGTTGACGGCAGGCGTCTCCAGGCGCCTCAGGTACAGGCAATATGCGATTGCCAGGATTACGATAACAGCCACGTATATCCAATCCAGCAGCGGCCCTTTGCTCTTCGTGAACACGGAAAAGACGTCGATAATGCTGTGGGCAAGAATGCAGGGCAAAAGGCTTCCGCTCTTGTAAAACGCGAAGGTGAATATCAAGCCTATGAAAATGGCGCAAAAAGCCTGCATCAGGGTCGGAAAGAACTCGTGCCCGGTAAAGAGGTTCAGAATATGTCCGAGCCCGAAGGTGACGGATGAGACTACCACAGCCGCCTTGACGCTTCCGTCCTTCAGCATTGCCTTGAACAGGAATCCGCGGAAGATCAACTCCTCGGCAAAGCCCACAAAAGCCATGGAAACCGCGGCGAAAAGCAGACCTGCTCCCTGATAATCAGGCGAACAGCCGCCCCACAAATTGCCGCTGGCGATGATCCACAGGGGGATGAACCAGAGCATGGCCCTGTTATTTTTCGCCCAGCCCGACAGGCCGTATTTTTCCATCAAACCGTTTTTGCTGACAAACAGGAACATCAGCACGGAGATCACTATCAGCCCCATCATCATATACGGGCTGTCGTCCCCCAGATTGCGCAGGATCCCCATGCATACAACATATATTACGATCCACACGATCGCAAAGCGCAATTCATTTTTTTCATAAATCTGTTTCATTCTACATCCTCCTGACCGACTGCCAAAACAGCGCCGGTAAAAGCCCGCTCCAGATGGGTCGCCGCAAGGCACTCGTCAAATTCCATTCCGTTATTCGCAATGATGCTGGCATATCCGTGGGTGAACAGAGCCACGGTCAAAAACACTTCCCCGGTCTTTTGCATATCCATGCCCAGGCTCTCCTGCATGGCGGCGAGGACCGGCTCCAGTTCTTTGGAGTCCAGCATCTCCGTGATGCTGTTCTCGGCTGCATACCCGGATTGGAACAGAAAGCGAAACAGCCGGGGCTCCTCCACAGCGAAGCGTATATAGTTCAGGCCCATACCCAGAACCGGGTCGCAGTCCGGGCCCGTGTCCATCAGATATTCCGTGTGGATCCGATCAGCCCGGGCATAGGCCGCTCTCTTCAACTCCTCCATCGTCGCAAAGCAATATAGTACCGGCTGTGTGGAACAGCCCAGTTTCTCGGCGACCGCTCTCGCGTTGAGCTTTTCCAAGCCCTTTTCACGGATGATTTCCGTCGCCGCGCCAACTATCATTTCCTCTGTGATTCTGACTCTTGGCGGCACATTCAGTCCTCCTCACGATTATTACAGTTGTTATATAACAATTATTATAATTGCATCTATACGCCTTGTCAATACTGTTATCAAATAAATGTGAAAACAGGCTGCTCGGCACAAAGCGACTCCATATCCCCTCTGCTTTTAATCAAAAAACAACGCCCTTCCCTCAGGAGGGGCGTTGAATCACACGCGTAAGAAGGTTTTGTTATTCACTGAAAAGCTCGTCCAGACTCTGTATCACCCGGCAGTCGGCGGCTCCGGCTTTTCCCGTTCTGTCAATTAAGATCGGGCTTATCCCCGCCGCCCGGGCCGGCTCCACGTCGGAGCTGACGGAATCCCCGATGTGCACGGCCTCCCCCGGCTCGACTCCGGCGGTCTCGAGGGCTTTTCGGAATATCTCTCCATGGGGCTTGCAGGCTCTCACCATCTCGGCGGCGACTATCCCCGCCGGGTGCAGGTCCTTTATCTCAAGAGACTGCTTTATATATTTCAAATCATCGTTCGTGACCACATATATCGGGCAGCTCGCTCTGGTGAAAAATGGCTTCACATCCTCGTACAGGGGGGCGTATATCCAAGTCCTGCGCCAGATGTCGTGCATGTATTCCATGTCCCCGCTCAGGCCGTATTCCGCCCTGCAGCGGGAAAGTATCCGCTCCACCATCTCGTCCTTGCCTATGAAGCCGTCCCCAAAGCATTTGAGCTCTATCTCCTTTATCATACCCCAGACAAGGCCCATGGCCTCCTCCGGGTCCTTGACCTCGCTGTGGCTTATGAAATAGGACAGGAGCTCCCTCGTATAGGGCTCATCCTCCTTCACCATGGTGCCGGTATAGTCCAAAAATACTGCTTTCATGCTTCCTCCTGCTTATCAGCTAAAGCTCCCTGTTGTTATATACCCGTATGGAAATCAGCCATGACAGGACGAACACAATCAGCACAGCCGCAATGAACAGAACAAAGGGAAAATCGCCCGTGTTCCCCATGGGCAGCGTGTCGGACTTGAACGAGAATGTGGCCAGGCCGGAAATAACGGCCACTACTACGAGATATGCTATCCTTCCCTTTTCAGCCCCCAACTTGAATATAAAGGGCAATGAAAGTGCCGGGGCTATAAGGCTGACCCCCAGCATGCAGGCCGCGAAGACGGCTGTATCATTCATGCTTTCGCCGCCCCTGATCTTTACGACGGCATGAACTGCGCTCATCAGTATTACCATTACAGCGCTCAGCACCAGTCCGTAAATATATTTCACCGACACTATCTGTGACCTCCTGCAGGGCAGTCCGGCGCTGTACTGGGTCCATTTGAAGCTCTCATCATAGGACTGCAGGGACAGGGGCACCACACCCGCAAGCAGGCAGGGGAAGAACAGGAAGAAGTCACTGCCCTCGCCGAACAGAGCGACCGCTATGAATACCACTACCAGCAAAAGAATCGACTTCATGTATTTGCCCGTCATATATATGTCTTTAAGCAGCAGACCCTTCATATCATTTTTCCCCCTTTACCGTAAAAATGAACAGCTGTTCTATGTCAATGGGATTTACGCTCAAACCCTCGGGCACAGCGTCCCGTCTGACCATGGCCTCAACTCCGTAGGATGACTCCCGCTTTCCCACTACCGCTCCCTCCGGCAGCGCCTTAAGCTCCTCCGGACGGCAGTGTATTAATCCGTAGCGCTCCCTGAGCAGGTCTTTCTCTTCACACAGCAGCAGTTTGCCCTCGTGCAGGAAGGCGATGTAGTCGCAGAGCTTCTCCAGATCGCTGACTATATGGGATGAGATGAGTATGGAGTGCTCCTCGTCCCGGGTGTAATCCATGAAAATGTCCAGCACCTCATCCCGGACCACTGGGTCAAGTCCGCTGGTGGCCTCGTCCAGTATCAGCAGCTTCGCCTCGTGAGACATGGCAACGGCTATGCCCAGCTTCATCTTGTTGCCCCTTGACAGCTCCTTGAACTGCCTGTCCACGGGGACGGACAGCCTGTGAAGATATGACCTGAACAATTCCCCGTCCCAGTTTTTATATACCCGGCTCATTATCCTGTCCACCTGTGCGGCCTTCAGGCCGGCGGGTATGCCCACCTCGTCCAGGACGATGCCGATATCCTCCTTGATCAGATGCAGATCCTTTTTGTTGTCCCTGCCCAGGATGCTTATGCTTCCGCCGTCCCTTTTTATCATGTCGAGTATGAGCTTTATTATCGTGCTCTTGCCCGCTCCGTTTTCTCCGATAAGTCCCATGACACAGCCAGCGGGCAGCTCCAGATCTATGTGATCCAGCTCGAAGCCCCCGTAGGACTTGCACAGGCCGTGAATCTCCAGCGCATTCATGTTCTATCCCTCCATAAAAATCTTAAGCATCTCGGCCGCTTCCGCGTATCCCAGATTGCATGATACGGCCAGCTTCGCTATCTCCTCCATGTGCTGCTCTATCCTCTTCAGATTGTCCTCCCGGAGAAGCTCCACGTTTTTGGGGGCCACAAAGCAGCCCTTGGCGCTTACTGTGTATATGAAGCCCTCCCGCTCCAGCTCGTCATAGGCCCGCTTGGTGGTGATGACGCTTATGCGCAGGTCCTTGGCCAGATTCCTTATGGACGGAAGCGCCTCGTCCTCGTGGAGCTGCCCGCTGATTATCTGTGACTTTATCTGGGAGTATATCTGCTCGTATATGGGCATGCCGCTTTTGTTGTCTATGAAAATATCCACATCCTGCCTCCTCCTACGATATCTGTATATGTACAGTATATACAGATATCACAGTTTGTCAAGAGTAAAATTAAAAATATTTAACCCG
>JAFRAF010000159.1 GCA_017405545.1 Oscillospiraceae bacterium
ACGAAGCCAAGTAAGACCCCCAGAGTCTTTTCAGAGAGCCGCCGGACGGTGCAAGGCGGCAGTTGACATGGTGCGTATAGCTCATCCCGGAGTCGTCCGCTTGAAGTATTAGGGCGGAACGTCAGACCGCGTTATTGGTCAAGGCCTTGACAGAGGCTGATGAGGGCACATGTGTGAGCATGTGCTGAACCGGGGTGGTACCGCGTTTTCACGCCCCCGACTGATGTCGGTGGCGTTTATTTTTGTATGAAAATCAAGTTCATTATAATGAGAGCAAAAAAATGAAGAACGGTTTCGAGAAGTACATACCTTTTAAGCCCGAGGTTTTGCCCGATCGCGAGTGGCCCACCAAGGTCATAACCAAGGCCCCCACATGGTGCAGCGTTGACCTGCGCGACGGCAACCAGGCGCTTATCGACCCCATGACCATCGAGGAGAAACTGGGTTACTTCAAGCTGCTCACTGAGGTCGGCATTAAGGAGATAGAGGTGGGCTTCCCCTCAGCCTCCGACACCGAGTTCAGATTCCTCCGGGCTCTCATCGAGGGCAATCATATACCCGACGACGTGACGATACAGGTCCTCGTACAGGCCAGGCCCGAGCTGATAAAGACGACCTTCCAGTCCATTGAGGGCGCAAAAAACGTCATACTCCACTTCTATAACAGCACCTCCACCCTCCAGAGAAAAGTGGTGTTCAACACGGACGTGGAGGGCGTAAAGAAGATAGCCACAGACGCAGCCGACCTGATACGCGCCCTGAGCGAGCCCTACATCCAGGCTGGCATGAACCTGACCTACGAGTACTCCCCCGAGAGCTATTCCGGCACCGAGATGGATGCCGCCGTGGAGATCTGCCAGGCCGTACTGGAGACCCTGCGCGCCACACCGGAAAAGCCCGTTATACTGAACCTGCCCAACACCGTGGAATGCTGTATGCCCAATCAGCATGCGGACCAGATAGAGTACTTCATAAAGCATCTGCCCTCACGCGACTGCGCGATAATCAGCATCCATCCCCACAATGACAGGGGCACCGGCGTCGCCGCAGCGGAGCTGGGCATACTGGCGGGAGCCGAGCGTGTGGAGGGCACCCTCTTCGGCAACGGCGAGCGCACCGGAAACGTGGACGTGATGGTCATCGCCATGAACATGTGGTCCCAGGGCATCGACCCACATCTGGACTTCTCAAACATGCGCGATATCAGAGAGCGCTATGAGAGCTTCACCAAGCTCCCGGTCCATCCCCGTCACCCCTACGCCGGCGATCTGGTATTCACCGCCTTCTCCGGCTCGCATCAGGACGCCATAAACAAGGGCTTCCACTACATGGAGCAGACCAATTCCGATTACTGGGAGGTCCCCTATCTCCCCATCGATCCCGGAGACGTGGGCAGAGAGTACGAGCCCGTCATCCGCATCAACAGCCAGTCCGGAAAGGGCGGCTCGGCCTTCATCATGGAGTACAGCTTCGGCTACAAGCTGCCCAAGGAGATGCATCCCGAATTCGGCATGGTCATCCAGCACGAGACCGACAGAGTCGGCAAGGAGCTGCACTCCAGCCGCATATTCGAACTGTTCAAGGAGGAGTATGTCAATATCGACTTCCCCTACAGGATGCTCTCCCACCAGTTTATCGAGACGGAGAATCCCGACGGCAGTTCTCACGTCAAGTTCATCGGAACACTCCAGCACAAGGAGACCGTCTTTGACGTAGAGGGTGAGGGCAACGGCCCCATCGACGCCTTCTTCACCGCCATCCGCGGCCAGCGCATGGACCGCTTTGAATTCATCAACTACTCGTCTCACGCCATAAGCGACGGCTCCGACGCCAGAGGCGTGGCGTATATCCAGCTCCGCGACCAGCAGGGTCGGGACTTCTTCGGAGTCGGCGAATCCCATAACATCAACCTTGCCCCCCTGCGCGGCATCATCAGTGCCATCAACCGCGCTGTCAAGGCCGGGAGCAAATAATCACAGACCAATAATAATTAATCAGGCCCCTATGCACTCCGCCCGAAGGCCGGCGCGGAGTGCATGTTTTTTCGAATGAATACAGAAACGGCTTTTGTCGCCTGCTGCGGGATTTGCAGCCCTTGCTGTGGACAAATCCGGTTTTATGGTGTATTATATAATAGTATAGATATTCATGCTCTTTATTGCCATGTAAACACAGCAATAGTGCGCGGAAGGACTGCGGGCATGAGGGGGTATCAGCTTGAAGATAATAATCGTCGGTATAGGAAAGGTCGGCATTACCTTGGCAGAGAACCTGGCCAATGATGATCACGAGGTCACTCTGATAGATGTCGACGAGACAAAACTCAAAAAGGCCGAGGACACCCTCGACGTGCTTTGCATAAAGGGCAACGGTGCCAGTATAGGCATCCTAAAGCAGGCGGGCATAGACGACTGTGACGTGCTCATAGCCGTAACAGGCAGGGATGAGCTGAACATGGTCTGTTGCCTTACCGCGAAAAAGCTGGGGGCCAAGTATACTGTCGCCCGTATACGCGACTACGACTACGCCATGGAGCTGAGCCAGCTCAAGCATGAGATGGACATAGATGTGGTCATAAACCCGGAGCACGCCACCGCCATGCAGATAACCCGTCTCATCCGCTTCCCCGAGGCAATGGACATCGAGACCTTCTACCGGGGCAGGCTGGAGCTCATCGGCTTCAAGGCCATAGAGGACGACCCCATACTGGACACCCCGCTGATGAATCTCAGCAAGCGGTTCAGCAATTTCAACGTACTCTTCTGCGCCGTAAAGCGGGGGGATGAAACCATAATCCCAAACGGCTCCACCACCTTCCAGGTGGGGGACAAGATATATGTCATCGGCGAATCCCTCGACATAAGCCGTTTCTTCAACACTCTGGGCCGCGGCACGAGAAAGATAAGAAATGTATTTATCATCGGCGGAGGCCGCATCACCTATTATGTGAGTCAGGCTCTGCTGGCCATGAACATAGACGTAAAAATAATCGAGCGGGTCCTTGAAATATGTGTAAAGCTGGCAGAGGCGCTGCCAAAGGCCCTGATAATACATGGTGACGGCACGGACCAGGACCTCCTCGATGCGGAGAATCTGCCCAATGCCGGCGCCTTTCTGGCTCTTACCGGCGACGATGAGGACAACATCATAACCTCCCTGTACGCAAAGCAGTTCGGTGTTCCCAAGGTGGTCACAAAGGTCAGTCGTCAGAACTACTATTCAATCATCAACCAGCTGAACATAGACAGCATCGTAAGCCCCAAGCTCACCACGGCCTACACCATACTGCACAAGATACGGGCGATGGTGAATTCCCAGGGCAGCCGCA
Source organism: Oscillospiraceae bacterium (assembly GCA_017405545.1). Classification (GTDB taxonomy): domain Bacteria; phylum Bacillota; class Clostridia; order Oscillospirales; family Oscillospiraceae; genus RGIG2311. The sequence continues at coordinate 3,329 of JAFRAF010000159.1, forward strand.
TGGAGGCGCTTTATCCAATAGCCGACGGCCGAGCCGAGGCCATGGAATTCATAGCCAGCCACTCAACGCGGCATCAGAACAAGCCCCTGAAGGAACTCCGTCTGAAAAAAGGCATACTTTTGGCATCCATCATTCGCCGCGGTCAGATCATCATTCCCTCCGGATCCGACTGTATCGTCGAGGGGGACAGCGTTATAGTCATATCCAACGGTAAAGTTCTCATGGATCTTAACGATATTTTCATCAATTGAAAGGCCTAATTCCTTATGAACTATCGCATAATGGGAAAAACCATGGGCGGGATCCTCAATGTCGAAGCAGTCGCTATGTTGCCCTCCATCATTGCTGCATTGGTGTATCATGAGAGTCTTCGGCCCTTTATACTTTCAATAATCATCCTGTTGGCCGTCGGCATCCCGTTTTATTTCATGCTCGGCGAAGCCGGACATTTTTCAAGCCGCTGCGCCTGTGCCACGACGGTCCTGTCATGGCTGGTCATGTCCCTGTTCGGCGCTCTGCCCTACTGCTTCTGCGGCTATTTTGACACCGTACTCAACTGCTTTTTCGAATCCATGTCAGGTTTTTCCACCACCGGCGCCACCATACTCTCGGATATCGAGGCCCTGCCCAGGAGTATATTACTTTGGCGCTGTATAACCCAGTATCTGGGGGGTATGGGCGTCATCGTGCTGGTCACCGCCATAATGCCATCCTCTGGCAGCCGCTCCCACTTCCTCACAAGGGCGGAGATCCCCGGCGTATTAAAGCGCAAGCTTACGCCCAAGCTGGCCACCACCTCCAAGCTCCTGTACGCCATATGTACCGTCCTTACCATCGCCCTGTTTATCACCCTTCTGATAATCGGCATCAAGCCCTTCAACGCTCTTACGATCGCAATATCTACAGCCGGCACCGGCGGCTTTGCCATTACCAACGACTCCATCGCCGCATACAACAGCGTTTCTCTGGAGATAGTCCTGATTGTATTCATGTTGGCATACGCGGTAAACTTCAGCGTATTTTTCATGATAGTAACCGGCAATCTGAAGCAGGCCTTAAAAAGTGACGAGCTGCGCTTTTTCACCTTTTACGTTATTGCGGCAGTCAGTGTCGTGACTTTTGTCCTGTGGTCCGACCAGGGCAACTTCAGCCAAAGCCTTCGAAGTTCCGTATTCACCGTGTGCTCAATGGTGACGACCACCGGCTTTGTATCCACCGACTATACGACCTGGCCCATGGTGTGTAAGGTCATTATCATACTTCTGATGATCACCGGCGCCTGCGGCGGGAGCACCAGCTGCGGCATCAAGTGCTCCAGAGTATCGATAATGCTCAAATCCATTGTCCACGAGATCCGTCAGACAATACACCCGAATGTGGTCAGTATCGTCCGCATAAACAACACCGCCGCCGACAAGGACACGGTGATCCGTGTACTGCGCTTTTTTGCGGCTTATCTGACTATAAGCTTCATCGGCATCTTCCTTATCTCCTTTGACAATTTCGATATCTCCACAAATCTGACCGCGGTAATCTCCTGTATGAGCAATATCGGCCCCGCCATGGGTCTTATAGGCCACGCAGGTAACTACAGCATGTTCTCAGATTTCAGCAAGCTGGTTCTCACCGCTCTGATGCTCATAGGGAGATTGGAGATATTCCCCGTTTTGGTCTTCCTCTCACCATCCACATGGAGCAAGCAACGAACACTGCACGCAGAAAACAACAGAGCCGCCCCGCCGGGGGCGGGGCGGCATCGTTCCCCTACGCAGGACGCCGAGAGGCGCCCCGGACGGCCAGCGGGGGCCGCGAAGCGAAGCC
>JAFRAF010000160.1 GCA_017405545.1 Oscillospiraceae bacterium
CGTACTCTGGGCGGTGGAGCAGGGCATAACCAAGGGCACCGACGCCACGCACTTCTCACCCTACTCAACCCTCAGCACCCAGCATATGTTAACCTTCCTGTACCGGACCATGAATCCCGGCGAGGACGGCTGGGATGGGGAGGCCGCCACATGGTCCTATGACTCAAATCGCCTGCCCTTTGGCGTGAATCTGAGCGTGAACAACACTACGGACTGCCCCCGGGGCGCGGTAGTGACCTTCCTCTACCGCTGTCTGGAGTCCGGGTCGTTCATCGATGAGCTGACGGTCAGCGCCGCCATCGAGGACAGGACCGACAAATCCCTGCTCATCCTGGCCAGGGTCGAGGGCGGAGTCTCACCCTATACATACAAATGGCAGGTACTGGGCTTCGACGGCAATTGGTCCACACCCCTGTACGGGCAGACTGACGGCTGGGGCTTATGGACCTCTACAGACGGCACATACCGCTGCATAGTCACCGACTCCAAGGGCAAGTCCACGGTCAGCAACACCATTGAGATCGGTGAACCCTCTAAGAATATCCTCAGCGAGGACGACTTCCTCATCTATGTAGAGGACAGCTTAAACATCTCAGGTCGCGGCAGAGTCATCACCGGACGGGTAATCAACGGCTCCGTAAAAGTCGGCGACAGCATAATTCTCAGGTCGTATGATCCGGAGACCGGCGCCCCTACCGAGACGGACTACACGGTGCTGGGCATAGAGATGTTCAAAAAGGCCGTCGACAACGCGAAGAAGGGCGACTATGCGGGCATATGGATAAGCAGTGACGGCAACGCAAAAGCCGAGAAGGGCGACGCCATAGTGAAGAAGGGCAGCAGTCTGCTGACCCTCGCGAAGAGCTTCACGGGTACGGTGGTACTGAGTGATGCCCGCACCACCCCGGTCACAAAGGACAACCGTTTCCAGTACTCATACGCCGGATGCCTTGTGACCGCCTCCTTCGAGGACTTAAACGGCCTCGACATCGAGCCCGGCGGCAGCCGAGGCGGCGTTGTTCTGAGCGCAGAGCATCCCGTGACCTGGTACGTGGGCCAGACACTGAGCATCATGGCAGGCGGCCAGAACTACGGCACCTTTACAATAACGGGAATAAAATAGCGAATCATAACAATCAGCGTATGAAAAGGCGGGGCCCTCGCAATTTGCGAAAGGCCCCGCCTTATTGCTGCCTGAATCAATATCCCGGTCTGCCGAGAAGGGAAAACATATTCTTTTTGTATTCCTCCACTCCGGGCTGGTCAAAGGGGTTGACCCCCAGCATATATCCCGACACAGCGCAGGCCAGTTCGAAGAAGGTCACCAGCTCGCCGAAGCTCCCGGCGCTTCTGTCCGGCAGATCTATACGCATATTCGGCACGCCCCCCGCCGCGTGGGCGGTCTGTGTGGCGGCCAATGCCTGGTGATTTGCCCAGGTGAAGGAGCGTCCGCTTAGATAGTCCAGCTCGTCGGCGTAATCCGGCATGTCCGGCACGGTGATGTCCCCATGGCCTTTTTCCACTTTCAGGAAGGTCTCTGTCAGTATCCGCTCCCCGTCCTGTATATACTGGCCCATGGAGTGCAGGTCCGCCGTATTTATTACGCTGGCCGGGAAAAGCCCTTTGTGGTTCTTGCCCTCGCTCTCGCCGAAAAGCTGCTTCCACCACTCGCACACAAAGCGCAGGGACGGCTCAAAGGCGGCCAGTATCTCCACACGCTTTCCGGCCCGGTAAAGCCCGCTGCGGGCGGCGGCATAGCCGATGACCGGGTCATCAGTGTCCCCGGCACAGGGCCGCTCAAAGACTCCGCGGGCGGCGGCGAGCATCTCGTCAATATCCACTCCGGCCACGGCCAGGGGCAGAAGGCCCACGGGTGTCAGCACGGAGTATCTGCCTCCCACGTCGTCAGGCACCGCAAAGCACTGATAGCCCTCCTGCCGGGCCATAGCCCTCAATACGCCCTTTTCCCTGTCTGTGGTGGCGTATATGCGCTTCGCGGAGGCCTCCCTGCCGCAGCGTTTTTCCAACATGCTTCGAAATACCCGGAAGGCCACGGCGGGCTCCGTGGTGGTGCCGGACTTGCTTATCACGTTTATGGAGAAATCCCTGTCCCCCAGAAGGGCGATGGTCTCATTTATCGCGTCGGGCGACATGCTGTTCCCCACGAAGAAAATATCCGGCGTATCCTTGTCAAAGGCGTTGTACAGGGGCGACTTCACAAACTCAAGGGCCGCCCTGGCCCCCAGATAGGAGCCGCCTATCCCTATGACCACCAGGGCATCGGATTCCTTCTGTATCTTCCCGGCGTTCTGTCTGATGAGCTCGAGCTCGGGCCCCTTGTCCAGGGGCCGCATCCAGCCGGTGAACTCCGCCCCCGCTCCGCTGCCCGAGGACAGCCGCTTCAAGGCCTCGCCGGCTTCCCTTCTTAGCTCGGACAGCTGTCCGTCAGAAAGAAAGCCCTGAATATTCGATATATCAAGCTTTAAACGCATAATTCCCCTTTTCCCGGCATCATTGACGCCGAAAGCCTGTCAGGCCGCCAACGGCATGACGGAACTGTCTGTCACTTTATGACCCACTTTCCCTC
>JAFRAF010000161.1 GCA_017405545.1 Oscillospiraceae bacterium
CAACGTATTTCTGGCCTCCCTTACGGATCTGCCCTTCGGGCAGACCTTGGCGGAGCTCCCCTCGGAATCATCCGGAAGCATGGATAAGCTAGAGGTGCATACGGATGTACAGCCCCTTGAATACTGGCAGAAGCCGGACGTAAAGGCCTCCTATGACGGGGACACCGACACCCTGAACCTGAGCTTCGGCATTCCCACGCCGGAGCAGTACGACTACACCGTATCCCACGGCACTGTGGATATCCCCATGCCCAGCGGCATACGCGTAAACGCCAGATACTATTCGGATGAGATACCCCACGGCCTGGGTATGGGAGCGGTGGATGTGCGCCTGAGCCTTGAATTCGAGGACAGCGGCAGCCCCGCGCTCATGGTCGGCAACAGCGAGGTATTCAAGTCCAGAAATATAAGGACGAATCCGCCCTGGGCGGAGGCCGCGGCCATAGTCTATCCCGACAGGGGAACCATGAGGATAGGCGTGTGGCTCCACGACAACGTGGACGGGGATACCATACGCGTACACTACTTCGCCCAGAAGCCGGAGAGGGATACGGGCAGCCTTGTCATACAGCGGAAGATAGGCATAAGCATCCTGCCCGAGGTGGCCAGACTGTCCCGCCGCGAGCAGCTCAAATTCAAGGCCACCGTCACCGGAAGCGACGACAAGAGCGTTATCTGGTCCGTAAAGGAGAGCGACGGCGGCGTTATCGACGCAAACGGCATATATCAGGCGCCGGAGATGCAGGGCACATATGAGATAGTCGCGTCGGCGGGAGCGGACCCCAGAATAAGCGTAAGCGCGTTCGTAATAGTCGAATAGGCCCGGGCCCGATAATTTTGATTCAAAGGAGGAAGGCCGATGGAAGCACTGCTTATAAGGCAGCGTTATAAGGTGACACAGGTCATGCGTGCCGGGGAAAACTACGCAGCCCTTGAAGCGGTGGATATCCTCGACAGTGATCAGAAGGCCTTCATACTCAATGTTTACGAGGGGGAGCTTATAAAGCCCTATCTCGATATATACAGCAAGCTGCGCCACTGCCCGGAATACAAAGAGCTGTTCACCTCGGACGACAGCCTTGTGGCCGTATTTGAGCAACACGGGGGAAAGGGCATTGACGATGTCTTTTATAAGGGCGCGGACATCCCCTGGGAAAAGCGTCTGGACTGCGCCCAGTGGCTGTTCCACAAGGCCATGACCCTGGCCGACCAGCCTCCCGAACTGGGCTGCGCCGGATTCTTGAGCGAGAATCTGCGGGTGCAGCCGGATACGGATTCCTTCGGGATAAATTTCGCCGTGCATCCCGAGCGGGGATACAATAAACGTGAGATGCTGTTTCTGCTGGCCGACCAGATAAAAAAGGTCCTGATGGAAAGCTGGGACAGCCCCCTGGAACAGAGGGCCTTTGTGAGGGCTCTGGCCAGGGGAGAATATACCTCGGCGGTGGAGCTCTATTCCCACTGGCTGAGGCTGAGACCCGTGCTGCAGCGGGAATATGAACACATCTACAGAAAAAACCCGATTTCGAGAAAGCTTTATCTTTTGATGCTGAATCTCAGCAGTCCCCTTGTAAAGGGGCGGGAGGATCTGGAGGGGGTGAGCGGAATTGACCAGATTTAAAAAGATACTGATATTTATTATTCTGGCAGCAGTGCTGGCCCTTGCGGTCTTTCTGATCTTCAACGGACTTGTGAGAGACTGCCTGGACTCCCTGAGCGGAAATATTGAAAGCGTTGAATATTACGGAGTATGCAGCGGAAACGACGGCTATGTGTACGCCCTGGGCGAGCGGCGGGGACACGATATCATAACCTGCGGGACAGAAAACGGAGCCAGAAAGTATATACTTGATCTGGACAAATGCGGCCTGCCCCAGGACTTTGAGCTGTCTTCTGTATATGTAAACAGGGTCGGCGGTATATATCTGAGTCTGTACGCCTCTCCCCTGGATGAGTACGGCGTCGCGCAGAGGACACTGTTCGTATATTACATTTCGCCGGATAAGAGCGTTATTGAGCTCATATCACAGCCCTGTACGGGTGTGCCTGTGGGCGGGCACAGTGAGCCTGTGTGGGTATCCGCTTTCGCCTCCTATGAGGCATATGTGTCATTTATCGTATGTCAGAACAATATATGTCAGGCCTACAACCACTACTATGCCACAGCCGGCGAGATCGAGATGGCCCGGGCCTTTGAATGTGACGACAGCCTTAAAAATGCCCTGGTGCTCTCGGACGGCTCAGCCGCCATGTGCTATACCGGCGGCAGGATAGCCTTCAGCAATGACGATCTGGAGGTCATCGCCGAGGAATGCGTCATTGATCAGGTCTTCCAGGGTGAAAACGGGCTCTATTTCATGGACGGGGCCACGAGAAGCATAATGTACGTAAACGAGTTCAGCCGCACTGCCAGCCTGTCTTTCCTGCTTGACAGTTTTAATTTCGGCAGCATGCTGTCCCTGTCCACGGGAGTTGACGGGGATACGCTGGTACTGACGGACTCAACAGACATACTCAGATGGAAAAACGGCGAGGTCACTGATATAAGCGACTGCCTGTGCAGGGGAACGGCTGCGAGCGTGCTGATACTTGCTGCGTTCTGCGTACTTGTGCTGGTAATCGCCTATGCGCTGTGGTATGTGCTCTGCGAGTTCAAAAAGATGCAAATATCCATGGTGGCGAGGATAGGCGGGATATTCGCAGTGCTCCTGTTCTTTGCACTTGCCGGTGTTTTGCGCGGCATCGTGCTGCCATACTGTAATGAGCAGGCGGGGAACATCGCCAGAAGCACGGCCTCGGTGGCCGCGCAGCTGCTGCCCG
>JAFRAF010000162.1 GCA_017405545.1 Oscillospiraceae bacterium
GCCGAGGACAGGTTCGATCCTCAGGGCACGACGACGAGGGCCATGATCGTCACCATCCTGTACCGTCTCGACGGCGAGCCCGCTGTTGACGGCGAGAACGTCTTCGACGATGTGGAGGATGGACAGTGGTACACAGACGCCATCATCTGGGCCAATACAAATGAAATCGTTAACGGCTACGGCGAGGGCAGGTTCGGCCCTGCGGACAACATCACAAGAGAGCAGTTCGCGACAATTCTCTATCGCTACGCACAGTTCAAGGGCACGGCTGTGAGCCCCGACGCGAACATCCTCGACTTCGACGATGCCGGCGACGTCAGCGAATGGGCTGTTGAGGCTGTCCGCTGGGCCGTGCAGCTGGGGATCATCAACGGCCGCACGGAGAGCACCATCGTCCCGGCCGGCACGGCGACCCGCGCAGAGGCGGCGACACTGTTCATGCGCTTTGCCGAGAATGTGGTCGGATAGTCGAAGCAAAAGCGGAACAGAGCAAATACGATAAAAAACACAAAGGCCGCAGTCAAATCGCCTGTGGCCTTTTGTATCCAAATATGCAGCTGAGGGATTGGACCCATCTATGCTGCTGTCCGGCTATCCCTCCGGGGGCGCCTGTCGCGAGTCTCACTGCGGTGAGACTTTATCCGGCTTGCGCCGGACGCGACTTACAAGGGGGACCGGTCCCCCTTGTATATCCCCCTGGTCGACCACGGGGTTTGGCTTTCTCGTTGTTTGAGTCTCTGCCATCCACCGAACGACGGTGCAGATTTTCAAGCATAGGATGATGCGATTAACTCTGCTTGAAACAGAGGCAGAGACTCAAAGCTTTGAGAAACCTAAGGCAGAGCGAGCGGCGCGAGCGGCATTTGAAGCCCCTGGGTTTGCAAAGGGCCGTAGCCCTTTGCCGCTCTTTTCCACCATTTTCTTGCGTAAGAAAATGGTGCCCCCGGAGGGTGGGAAGCTTAAAATCTGCAACAGCGTTGTTGTTCTTTTTTCACTTCTGCTAATCGCTTGGCTTCGCCCCTGGCAACGACTCGGTACCACTCACCAAATGACGGTACAGGCTTTTCGCATGACAATCCCTCATCTGCATACCGGGATACAAAAAGCAGCAGGCGGGGTGCCTGCTGCTTTAGTTTATTTGCTTTGTATGCGGGGTATCGCCCCGGTCCTGCCTTAGGCTTTCTCAGCTACGGTGCTGAATTCGATGACCTCCGCGCTGCCGTACTCCTCAAGGTACTGCTTCATCACGGAGTCGTCGGGAAGCACTCCGTCCTCGCCCATGGAGCCGGACACATCGCTTCTGTGGTGATAGGTCTCGTTGCCCTCGCTGTCGAACTCAACCCACGCCTCATTGTCTATGAGCGCAACGCCCAGATCCGGATCCACGGTGTACTTAGCCATGCCGTGGTTTCTGCCCACGAACAGCTTGCCGTCGCCGATGGCCAGAGGATAGGCCGTGCCGCCGGCTCTCAAATATCCCATGTAGCCTATGCTGCCGTCAGCGCCATAGAAATAGACCTCCGCGTCAATGGCCGCCTCGAAGGGCTCGCCCTCGGGATTGTTGTTGAATGTACCGCTGGATACCAGCAGCACGTCCGTGCCGTCTATGGTGACCGTGGCGTAGCCCATGCCGGCCTCCAGCTTCTCGTCGACGATCTGGGTGAAGGTTTCGCAGCCCTTGACGTCGATGATCGGATGCTCCTCACCCGGCTCGTCCATGCCGATTGTGGAGAAACGCATGAACAGGGTGGCCGCCTGAGCTCGGGTAGCTCCGTCGGCGGGCAGCAGGTTGCCGTGGTTGTCGCCGTTCATGAGCTCCGCGCCGCAGGCCCACTGCATGGCGGGCATGGCCCATTCGCTGATATCAAAGGCGTCGTTGTAGGAGAGAATGTTGGTGTCCTCGCCCACGCTCACATCGTAGCCCTTGAACTGGGCGTAGCGGAAGAGTATGGTAGCGAACTGCTCGCGGGTGATGTTGTCGGCGGGGCCGAATTTGCCCTCGCCGTAGCCGTTGACTATCTCATTGCTGTTGGCCCAGACGACGGCGTCGGTGTACCACTGTCCCGCCTCCACGTCGTCAAAGGCGTTCTCGCCGTCAACCGCCGGCTCGCCGTCAAGGCGGTAGAGGATGGTGACTATCATGGCCCTGGTGGTGGTGCCCTGAGGATCGAACCTGTCCTCGGCCACGCCGTTCATGAGGCCGCTTTCAATGGCAAAATCTATGCCCTCGTGATACCACTGGCTTATGTCCACATCCGTGAAGGGCGCGGCGGGGCAAACGTGTTCATCAGGCGGATTGTCATCGGCCTTGATGCCTATCAGGACTTCTTCCGCGGCTTTGGATGTATCGGACAGGCTGTAGAAGGTCTCAACCGGCAGATAGCTGTCGTCCTGCTCGGATTTCATTACCACGCTGCCCGTGCTGACTGCGGCGTCCTCCGGGCTGAGGCACTCGACGCCATCGCCCAGGGATATGTTTTTGGCCTCGTAGTCCGCCGCATATTCGACGGGCTCGTCCTGCACTTCAAGGCCCAGATTGCAGCCGACGGCAAGACCGTTCACCACTTTGCTGTGGACCTGATTCTTTGCGTCGCTCAAGTTTATCGCCGCGTTTTCGCACAGGATTCCGTAACAGCTGAACTCGCCGAAATCGGGGTAGGAGCTGACATCGACATTCACATTGGAGTCGTCAACCGCAAACACCTTCTCCACCGCTATGCCATAGGGGCTGCCGCTGGAGTGGATATCCACGGAGACATCGCTGCGGGCAAGGGAGAGATCGGCGTCCGTATAGATGCCGTAAATGCCGCTCCCGCCGAAGATGTAGGGAGAATCTATGCTTATTTTTACGGTGGAATCCTCCACAGTGCCGTTTGACGCGCTTATGCCGCAGAAATCGGAGGCATAGACGCTGTCATGCTCGGTGGCTGAGGCCTCATATGAGATGTCGGAGGTGTAGGCGAAGAAGTCGCCTCCGGCGGAAAAACCGGTATATCCGGCCACGGCCTTGCAGGTATCATACTCTACGGAGGAAGTTGCCTTTATGGCGGAGTTGTTTATCATGATATCGCCGGCCGCCTGGAACAGGTTTTTGAGGGCCACGCCCACGCTCACATAGGGGGCATGGGCATCCACCGTAATGTCCGCTCCGTCTATGAAGAGATTGCCGTTCTGGGCGTAGAGCGCCACGCCATAGACCTCCATGTCCAGCTTGCTGCCCTCGGCTACCTTGACGTTCTCGGCCACGACGCCGTCGGCGTAGAGCTTAACGGTCTGGCGGACGGTGACGTCTATGTCTATCATCAGGTCGCCGATAACGCGGATGGCGTTAGTGCCGTTGGTGATGGTGAGAGTGCCGTCGCCGATGAAATTGACCAGGGGCTTTTCACATTCGCCGTTGAAATAGAAGTCGACCGGTATTCCGCCGACATTGTAATCATAGTCATAATAGGTGTTATTGATCTTGTTGTCGCCCACGAAAGTGATGTTGTACTCTTCCTTGTCCTGCTTATAGTACTGCATATCAAGGGCTACGTTGGGCGCCACTATGAGATCGCACATGGTGTGGGAATTGTCATAGTCCAGGTTGCTGATGGTTATGTCGGTGCCGTTGCTGTCATAGCTGACGGTGCCGCTGCCCAGCTTGTAACCGTCCCCGATATCCACGGTGGAGAGGTCCAGGGTCTCGCCGGGCTCTACCGCGTACTCGCCCACGTAGAAGACGGGCTTATTAACTTCCCGGTTGTTCATATCGAGATGTCCCGGCTCGGACTCGGTTTCGTTGCCGTCCTTGTCGGTGATGACGCAGTAGAAGTCCAGTACGTCATTGGACTGCTGTGTGGAGGGGATGATGACAGTGTCTGTCTTTGCGGATGAGCCGTTGAGTTCAAAGACGCTTCCCGCCTGGTCGCGCATCATCCACTGATAGGATGCGACCTCGTCGGGGTTCTCCACCTCTACGGAGAAAGACGCCCCCTCCGGATAGGCGACCGTCACGTCCTCGGGCTGCTTTGTGATGACCGGACCGTCCGCGGCGCTGGCGTCCATCACGGGGATGAGGGCTAAAGCAAGCACGAAGGTCAGGACCAACAACAGGTATTTCGCTTTCATATTTGGCCTCCTTTGTTTTTTCCCCGGCATTGTGCCGGGGACTTGTAATCTGCATGACTCGGGGTGAAGGTCGGGGCCTTGGCGCGTCCCGCCGGGGGACGCCCTGTCATGCGCTGCCGTGTTTCAGTTTTTTATCATATGTTTCAGCCGTAAAAAACGGAACACTTAATAAGTATACTATTTTGCGGCTTTGTTTTCAATAAGCATCACAGGAAAAACCGGCTGCAATTTGCGCTCTATACGGCGTTATTTTCGCTAAAGCGCATTATTATGGCGGCCACCTGCGCTCTGCTGGCCTGGGTGCGGGGACTGAGACTGCCGTCGCCCATGCCGTTTATGAGGCCCGCGCCCACGGCCCAGCGCATGGCCTCCGCCGCCCATGGGGAGACCGTATCGGCGTCGGCAAAGCCGTCCAGCTCCGCAGAGGACTCGGCGTCAGCGCCCTGCCGCAGGGCGCTGCGGTAAAGTATCGTGGCCAGCTGCTCCCGGGTGATGGGGTCATCGGGGCCGAAGGACTCGGGGCTGTAGCCGTCCACTATGTGCTCCTGCGCCGCCCAGCGCACAGCCTCGGTGTACCAGGTCCCCTCCGGGACATCCGCAAAGCTCAGGGGCTCTGTGGCCGACGGTTCGCCCGCCGCGCGCCAGAGTATGGTCACCATCATGGCTCTGCTGGTGTCCCCGTCGGGGCTGAAGCAGCCCTGCCCCGTGCCGTTCATAATGCCCCGGCCGCTGACCCAGCTGACGCTGTCATAGTACCAGGCGTCGGCGGGCACGTCGGAATAGACGGGCGGAAAATCCGCCTCGTCCAGGGCATCGAGAAAGGCCGGCACGTTCACGTATCCGTAGCCGTAATATGGGTCAAAGCCCGGCTCGCCCATATCTATGGAGCTGGCCTTGAGCAGCTCTATATATCCGTCGGTGTTGATATCCCTGTCCGCCTGCTTTGCCATGATCGCCATCGAGGTGACTACAGGCGCGGCAAAGGAGGTGCCGCTGCGGGTGACGGTCCGGCCGTCCAGATACAGGGAAGTGATGTCTGTCCCCGGAGCCGATACTGTCACCCCGTCGTTGAAGTAGGAGTAGCTGTCGTCAAAAGCCACGCCCTCGCCCTCCTGCTTGCAGGCGGAGACGGTGACAACGCTGTCGTAGGCGGCCGGGTACATGTACCTATCTGCGCTCTTTGGGGTGCCGGCGCTGTAGTTCCCGGCGCAGGTCACTAAAATGACCCCCTTGTCCGCCGCGTTCTGGCAGACTTCGCGCAGCGCATCGTTGTCCCTTGTGCCGCCTATGCTGAAGGTGATGACGTCCGCCCCCAGCTCCACGGCCTTGTTTATGCCCGCCACGGCGGTCTTCACATCTGTTTTGCCCCCATTATGGGTAATGCATATGGGGAGAATGCTCACGTTGGGGACCATGCCGTCCACATCGATGCCGTTGTTCACCCCCGCGGCCAGGATTCCTGAGATGAAGGTACCGTGGTAGTCGTCCACACCGTCAGTCTCTGAGGAGAGGGCCACATAGTCCAGAATATTCGCCCCGGCCAGATCCGGGTGCTCCGCCATGACGCCGGAGTCCACAACCGCCACGGTGACCCCGTCGCCCAGGCGGTCGCGGGCGCCGGACTCGTCCCTGTGGTTCCAGGCGGCGGAGGCCTCCACGGACCTCAGGTTCCACAGCTCGGTCTCGTAGCCGTCAAAGCTGTCCTGGGTGCTGAGTATGTCATTTGTGGCCATGTAGTCCACCTTGCCAAGTCTTGCCAGGGCCCCAGCGTCCCATACGGTCTCGGCGTAGTAGAGGCTGTCGCTTACGGCCTCGCAGCCCGCGGCCTCCGCCAGGGCGGGGTCGAGGGGCTCCGCCATCGAGACGAGGTAGCCGTCGTGTTCGGGCGCGGACTCATCGGGTCCGGCAGCCAGCACGGGTCCCGTCAGCGCGGCCAGCGCACAGGCCAGCAGCAGGTATAGCAATCTTTTCATAGTCCCACCTCCGAAACTCCCCCGGACCGAAGCCGGTCCGGGGGAGCGGTCTGTCTTCTGATGCAATAATATCATTACATCGCTCTGACATCAATGTTTCTTTTCGGGCTTTCGCCGATTTTGTCCTTATTTGCCGCAGTACTGCTCGACTATGGCGGTGACGAAGCGGGCCAGAATGGTGGAAGCCTCCATTCTCGTGGCGTCCTTCTGAGGCGCCACCATGTTGTTGCCCACGCCGTTTATCAGGCCCATGCGCACGCAGTCGCCCACGGCTGTCTTCGCCCAGTCGCTGATCTTGTCTGCGTCGCTGAAGCTTATGGCCGGGTTCGTCTTGTCCAGCGTCCAGCCCAGGCTGTCCAGATAGCGTATCATCAGCACGCACATCTGCTCGCGGGTCACCGGGTCGTTGGGCCCGAAGGCGGTGTCGCTGTAGCCCTTGACGATGCCCTTCTCAACGGCCCACGCCACGGACTCCATGTACCAGTCGGCCGTGAGATCCTGGAAGGTGGTCTCAGCCGCCGGCGCGGGACTGCCGGACATGCGCCACAGGACCGTCACGAACATGGCGCGTGACATGGTCACCTCCGGTGAGAACTTGCCGTCTCCCGTGCCGTTTACC
>JAFRAF010000163.1 GCA_017405545.1 Oscillospiraceae bacterium
CAGATGATATACGACCGGCTGGAGAGGGAGAAGCAGGCACCCATGTCCCAGCTGCTCATAAGCCCCTGCACTGTGGAGCTGAGCCCCGAGGACTGCGACGTGCTGCTGGAGAATCTTAAGCTTCTGGCGGATTACGGCATACAGGCCGAGCACTTCGGCGGCAGGTCGGTGATAGTGCGCTCCGTACCCGCCGACATAGACAGGGAGGATATTCCCGCCGTCATCGACGACCTCTGCCAGCAGCTGAGGACCGGGGCCTCGGGCAGCGAGGAGGCCCGGCGTCAGAAGGTGCTGAGCACCATCGCCTGCAAGGCCGCCATAAAGGCAGGGAAGCTGTCCCAGCCCCGCGAGCTGAGGGTGATCGCCGAGGCGGTCCTGTCCGGACAGGTAAGCTTCTGTCCCCACGGGCGGCCCGTGAGCATGGAGCTGAGCAAGGCCCAGCTTGACAGAAACTTTAAGAGGATGTAAAATTATTCTTTAATGATTTGTATAAGACGAATTCATCGATTTAAAGCTTGATTTATACGGAGGTGTCTATGCCGCCGAAGATTGCGGTGATAACCGGGCCCACCGCCACGGGCAAGACCGGGCTGGGCGTTCGTCTGGCTCTGGAGCATGACGGGGAAGTCGTGGGCGCCGACTCCATGCAGATATACAGGGGCATGGACATTGGCACTGCCAAGCCCTCCCCGGAGGAGATGCGCGGCGTGCCCCACCACATGATAGACGTGGCTTCGCCCTTTGAGAGCTGGTCCGTGTCCAGATATGTGGAGCAGGCTTCGGAATGTGTGGACGACATACTCTCCAGAGGGAAGCTGCCCATAGTTGTGGGAGGTACGGGCCTGTGGATAGACTCCCTGCTGCGGGGGCTGAGCTTTGCCCCGCCCTCGGACCCCGGACTCAGGCGGAGCCTGGGGGATATGTACGACGAGTTGGGCGGCGAAAGGATGCTCGAGGAGCTGGCCGGCTTTGACCCGGGCAGCGCCGAAAGGCTCCACTCCAACGACAAAAAGCGCATAGTCAGGGCCTTTGAGGTCTGGCGGCTGACCGGCGTGAGCATACCGGAGCACGACGAGCTGTCCTGACAGCGTCCCCCCCGATACGAGGGCTGCCGGATAATTCTGGATTTCCGGCGCAGGGAGGACCTGTACAGCCGCTGTGACAGACGGGTGGACGCCATGATGGAGCTTGGCCTTGAGGCCGAGGTGAGAGCCCTGCTGGACATGGGCCTGAGCGATGAGCACACAGCCATGCAGGCTATTGGATACAAGGAGCTGGCCCGGGCCATACTGGGCGGCGGGGACATAGCCGCCGCCGTGGAGGACATAAAGCGGGAGACCAGACGCTACGCCAAACGCCAGCTGAGCTGGCTGTCCAGGGACAGTCATGCCCTGCGCATACGCTGGGAAAAAGAGCCCGATATGGATATGGGACTACATGCTTCGACAGATTTCCTTGCGAACAATGGTGTAATATAGCCGTACCGCGGTAAAGCGGAAATAACACGGGCGGGCCCGGCGCTCCGGGAGACCGGCCCAGAGAAAGGACGGCTATTATGGCAAAGTCGATGAATTTACAGGACATGATACTCAATCAGGCGAGAAAGGCGTCCATGCCGCTGACGGTTTTCCTTGTGAACGGATTTCAGCTCAGAGGAGTCGCGGCGGGCTTTGACAGCTTCACCATGGTGCTGGACACCGACGGGAAGCAGCAGCTCATATACAAACACGCCATCTCGACTATAGTTCCGGCCAGACCCATCCCCATTCAATGGGATGAGACCGAGGGATAGCCGGAGCCGCAGAAGGGCCGGGACAAGGTCCTTGACAAAAAGCTTTTTACCCCGGACCGGCTTGAAGGCATTTGGAGCCCGGTCGGAAACGGGGCCGCCCTTTCAGGCGGGCTGAGTATTTGGAGGTTCAGATGCGCCGCAGTGATTTTTGGCTCAAGCTCTGCATGGGCTTTGTTTTTGCCGCCATTGTGATATACATAGCGTACTCGTTTTACGACGCGAAGAAAGACCCCCTCTACACCACTCTGGCCACCAATGTGGCGCTGGAGGACAGCGTCAGCACTGCCGGATGGGCGGTGAGGGACGAGACTGTGCTGGAGTCCGACGGGGGCTATGTATATGTCAACACAGACGACGGCATAAAGGTCGGCGCCGGACAGGCCGTGGCTACACAGTACATGTCCTCCCACGCCCTGAGCAGGGCCAAGGAGCTGTACGAGCTGCAGCTGGAGGCGGCTGCTCTGCAGAATATCCACATCTCCGGCCGCGGGGACGTTATGGAAAACGTGCGCAAGTACGCCTACGCCATAGGCTCCGGCGACCTGAGCAACATGGAGGCAGTCAGCTTCAATCTGGAGTCCGCGGTGTTCAACACGACCACCTATACGGATGAGGAGCGGCACAATGAGCTTGAGCGGGTGAACGAGCGCATCTCGGTGCTGGAGGCCAACTCCGCCGAGGACACTGTGGATATAGTCGCGCCCCTGGGCGGAGTATTCTCCTCTGCACTGGACGGCTTTGAGGACGTCACCATTGAGGACGTGAAGGGCCTCCCTCTGGAAAAGCTGCGCAGCCTGTTCGGGCAGGAGAGACAGGTCAAAAAGGCGGCCATAGGCAAGCTGGTGACAAATGTGAAGTGGTACTATGTCACGGTGATGAGCCCCGATGACGCCCGGAAGCTGACCGAGGCCGGCAGCAAAGGCAAGGTCACCATGCGCTTCTCCAAGACATGGAGCGGCGAAGTGCAGGCGAAGGTGGTGGACATCGGCCCCGAGCAGAACGGAAGGTGCACGGTAATACTCTCCTGCGACACCAATCTGGTGGACACTCTGGCCATACGGGAGATGTCGGCGGAGGTGCTGTTCAACAGCGTGGAGGGCATAAGGGTGCCCATGGAGGCCGTGCATCTGGATGAGAACGGGGACAGCTATGTGTTCATATTCGCCGGTCTGCAGGCCCAGAAGGCATATGTGGATATAATCGGCGAGAACGACGATTACTATATCGTTGACGAGGACAAGTCCGAGCTGAGGCTGGGTACCGAGATCATCGTCAAAGGTGAGGGCCTGTATGAGGGCAAGGTAATAAGATAGGCGCGCAGACGGGCGTCAAAGACAGTGTGCGCGGCTGTGAGTGCAACGGGTTACGGGCGCTGGTCGCACGCCCGTCACGGGGAACAAGGTATGAGCTCTGTTGAAGAAAACGCGAAAAGAGTTATAGAGGCCTGCGCGGAGGCGGCTGTGCGCTCCGGCAGGAGTGCGGAGGATGTGACCCTTGTGGCCGCATCGAAGATGAACCCGGCTGAAAATATCAGACGGGCCGCCGCCGCGGGCATAAAGGTGTTCGGCGAGAACCGGGTGCAGGAGATGAAGGAGAAGCTGGCCGCCGGCGCCTACGAGGGGCTGAGCCTGCACATGATAGGCCACCTTCAGACCAACAAGGTGAAGGACGTGGTCGGCAGTTGCGAGCTGATACACTCCGTGGATTCCGAAAAGCTCATGGGCAGGCTGTCCGACAGGGCCCTCGAGATAGGCGTGTGCCAGCCCATTCTGCTGGAGGTCAACGTGGGCGGAGAGCTCTCCAAATCCGGAGTGGAGCCCGCTGCCCTGGATGAACTTTGCGCTAAAGCGGGCGATTACCCCGGCATAAAGGTCATGGGACTTATGGCTATACCCCCTGTAGAGCAGAATATTTCAAAAACTTTGCATTATTTTGAGATAATGCGGAAGCTTTTTATTGACATGAGCGGAAAAAAATACGATAATACTGATATATATGTCTTGTCCATGGGGATGAGCGCTGATTATCAGGAGGCGATACTGGCCGGGGCCAATATGGTTCGGGTCGGCACTGCTATATTCGGGGCCAGGAACTACGGCGCCGGAAGGGCCTGATTGAGGCGCCGTGAGAGAGGACGGACACTTGACGCGGGACGGAGAGCAGATGGATTTATCCCGCATACCGATTCATTTTTGATACCCGGCGGCCCGGGCTGAGCGGCATCGCTTCCGGCCGCGGGCAGACAGTGTAATTTAACCGGGCGGAGCGACCATCCGCCGGAAAGCGAAATACGATAAAGACGAATGGGAGGTTTACAATGGGATTATTTGGTGAGATAAAAAAGCTGGCGCGTCCCTATGATGACGATTTAGACGACGATTACGAGGACTATAACCCGAAATCGGCGGAGAAGATACCGGTGGCGCCGCAGCAGTCCGCGCCCTTCAGACAGGCGTCCCCCTTCAGCTCCGGATATGATGACAAGTCCAGCGGGAACAAGGTGGTAAATATCCACGCCACGACCCAGCTGCAGGTTGTGCTTGTAAAGCCCGACCGCTTTGAGAGCGCGGCTGAGATAGCGGATCATCTCAGAGAGAAGCGTACAGTGGTCCTCAATCTGGAGCAGACCGATAAAGAGGTCTCCCGCAGACTGGTGGACTTCCTCAGCGGCGTCGCCTATGCCCAGGACGGCAAGATAAAGAAGGTCGCGGTCAGCACCTACATAATCACGCCGTACAACGTGGATCTCCTCGGAGATCTTATAGACGAGCTTGAAAACAACGGCCTGTATTTCTAATGGCCGTCTGCATGCAACGATAAAAGGAGTGGGATAACTGTGCTTACGCCTCAGGATATACAAAACAAAGAATTTGGAAAAGCGGTGTTCGGCGGATATGACATGGCCGCTGTGGATGACTTTCTTGAAGAGCTGACGGAGGACTACGCCAATCTCTATAAGGAGACGGCCATACTCAAGGGCAAGATCAAGGTCCTTGTGGACAAGGTGGAGGAGTACCGCTCTACCGAGGACGCCATGCGCATGGCCCTGCTGACCGCCCAGAAGATGGCCTCGGAGATACAGGACGAGTCCAATAAGAAGGCGTCCAATATCATTTCGGAGGCGGAAGAGAAGGCCTCTGCCATGGTGACCCAGACAGAGAGCGCCCTTTCAGAGCGGATGGGTCAGATAACCGGCGACATAAAGCAGGAGGAGCTGCGCCTGGCCATAGCCAAGGAGCGCACCGCCGCCTATATAGAGGCCAGCAAAAAGCTGCTGAGCAAGCACGCCGATTTCATTGAGGAGCTGGACAATTTCAAGGTCGAGCTGCCCGATATGCCTGCACCCACAAAGACCGCCGTCAACGTAGTTGTCCCCGTGGTGCAGGAGGAGGCGGCTGAGCCGGAGGCCGAGCCCGCAGCTGAGCCCAAGGGAGACGCCGCCCTGGAGACCGCCAAGGAGATTGACGCCTTTGTCAGCAATATGCTCAAGGACGACCCGGAACCCGAGAAGGCCGAGGGCGAGGAGGCTGAATCCGGCGACGAGGCGGAGCCCACCCGCAGGTTCAGGTCAAAGGACGACGGAGATATAGACTGGGATGACGAGGGGGAGCCCACATCACCCAAGCCGAAGTTCGACTTCTCGGACCTGAGGTTCGGCGCGAATTACAAGGAGTAATCCAATATATGCCTGCCTCCGGCAGGCGACAATACCGGACACGAAAAGCCATGCCGCGGGAACGCGGCATATGGCATTTATTGAGTTCAATTCCAAGCTATGACCATCCCGGGTTTTTTGAGCCCCGGCAGGCTCTCAGGACCCCCATCAGCCCGGCTCCGACGCGAGGGGCTGAAATAATACAGTAAGCCGACAAAGAGGAGAAAGAAATGGCCCAGGATTATAACAAAACTATCAATCTGCCCAAGACCGATTTCCCCATGAGGGCGAGCCTGCCCAAGAGGGAGCCGGATATGCTCCGGCAGTGGTATGACATGGGGCTCTATGAAAAAATGGTCGAGAGGAACAAGGGGAAGGACGCTTTCATACTCCACGACGGACCACCCTTTTCCAACGGATATATACACATGGGCACGGCCCTGAACAAGTGCCTTAAGGACTTTATAGTGCGCTATAAGAACATGGCCGGCTTCTGGTCCCCCTATACCCCCGGGTGGGATAACCACGGCATGCCCATTGAGAGCGCCATCATAAAGCAGCTAGGCCTTGACCGGAAGCACATGCCCATTTCCGCATTCAGAAACGAGTGCAGGAACTTTGCCGAGAACTTTGTGGATATCCAGCGCGACCAGTTCAAGCGCCTGGGCTGCCTTGGCGACTGGGACAGACCCTATCTGACCATGAAGCCGGAGTTCGAGGCGGAAGAGGTCCGCATATTCGGCAAGATGTTCGAAAAGGGTTATATCTACAAGGGCAAGAAGCCCGTCTACTGGTGCCCCTCTGATGAGACCGCCCTGGCCGAGGCCGAGATAGAGTATCAGGACGACCCCGTCACCACCATATTCGTCAAGTTCAAGGTGACGGACGACAGGGGCCTGCTCTCCTCCGTCTGCGATCTGAGCAAGACATATTTTGTTATTTGGACCACTACCACATGGACTCTGCCCGGCAACCTGGCCATATGCCTGAACCCGGCGCTGGAGTACTCGGCCGTGAGGGCCTCCAACGGTGAGATATATATAATGGCAAAGGAACTGGCCGAGGACGTGCTGAAGAAGGCCGGCCTGGAGATAGAGGAGACCCTCCTCACCATGCAGGGCGCCGAGTTCGAGCTCATGACGGCTCAGCACCCCCTCATGGACCAGAGCTCTCTTGTCATCCTGGGTGACCACGTCACCCTTGACGCCGGTACCGGATGCGTACACACTGCCCCGGCATACGGCGCCGACGACTTCAATATCTGCCAGAAGTATCCCCAGATACCCTCCGGCAAGGACCTGATAGTCAATGTGGACGACAACGGCTGCTTCAACGAGCACGCCGGAAAGTACGCCGGCTTGCATGTACAGAAGGCGCACCAGCCCATATACGACGATCTGGTCGCCTGCGGCGCCCTGCTCTACAGCGAGGACATAGTGCACTCATATCCCCACTGCTGGCGCTGCAAAAAGCCCATCATATTCAGGGCCACCGACCAGTGGTTCTGCTCGGTGGAGGCCTTCAAGGATCAGGCTGTACAGGCCTGTGAAAACGTCCGCTGGATGCCCGAATGGGGCCATGACCGCATCATCGGCATGGTCAGAGAGAGGGCCGACTGGTGTATTTCCCGTCAGCGCCAGTGGGGCCTGCCCATCCCGGTTTTCACCTGCAAAAAATGCGGCAAGCCCGTGTGCACTGCGGAGACCATAGAGCGTATCGCGCAGATATTCGGCGAAAAGGGCTCCAACGCCTGGTTCGACATGGACGCCGCCCAGCTCATACCCGAGGGCTTCACCTGCCCCCACTGCGGAGGCGGAGAGTTTGAAAAGGAGACCGATACACTGGACGGCTGGTTCGATTCCGGCTCCACCCATATCGCCTCCATGCTGAGGAACGCCCCCGGCACCTGGCCCGCCGACCTGTATCTGGAGGGCGGCGACCAGTACCGCGGCTGGCTCCAGTCCAGCCTGCTCACCGCCGTGGCCACCCGGGGCGAGGCCCCGTACCGGGCCGTGCTGACCCAC